>NZ_JBXTEF010000128.1:0-49875 GCF_057495195.1 Cysteiniphilum sp.
GCTTGGTCGAGCTTTCAGACTTTACAAGGAGAAGAATTAAATGAATAGAAAAGATCCCTATAAACCTATGTTTGCAAGAGGGGTGGCAGCCGTAGGCTGACGGGGTGTTTTAAAATCATAGTTTTTCTAAAACATGTAACTTCAATTATTAATTCACACATTTGCGTAATGCCAGTAAAATAAAGCGCTATTCAATTGCGTTTGTTGTCGTTATAATTTTGGCGTTTTAGATAAAATTATAGTGAAAATATGCAGATTTCATCCTCAAAATCACTGACGCTATTGCGTTTGGTGATGATTAATATTATTGCCGTTGATAGTTTACGTAATATATCCATTACTGCGCAAGCCGGCTGGGTTGTGGTTAGTTTCTATATTTTAGCTGCGATTGTGTTTTTAATCCCCTGCGCGTTATTAACAGCAGAGATGGCAACAGGCTACGCCAAAAACGGTGGCATCTATCTGTGGACGAAAGAAGCCTTTGGTGCCAAGACAGGCTTTGTGATCTTATGGCTGCAATGGGTCTATAACCTTGTATGGTTTCCGTCAATATGTGGCTTTTTTGCAGGGATTATTGCTTATATTATCGCACCATGGTTTGGTCTAAATCCTAATACGCTTGTCATGAGCCCGTGGTATATGATCAGTATGAGCTTATGCATGTTCTGGCTGGCAACGATTATTAATTTATTTGGGATCAAAACCTCAAGTACCCTAAGTGTCATTGGTGCGATCGTTGGTACCTTAATGCCGATGTTGTTGATTATAGGTTTGGCATTATTTTGGGTCATGGCAGGGCAACCTATCTTAAAGCCGCAAACCGTTTCAGATGTATTGCCAAGTTTTGCCAATATCAGCAGCTGGGGATTATTCTTGACGGTGATGTTTAGCTTATTTGGCCTAGAGATGAGCTCTATTCATGCCGGAAATGTAAAAAATCCCAAGAAGAATTTCCCTAAAGCACTATTGATTTCCAGTGTTGTTATTTTACTGTCACTGATATTATCCAATATCGCGATCTTTACAGTGAATAGTAGTACGGGTGGGCAGGTTGATATTGTCACTGGGCTTATGGCATCATTTAATTATTTCTTTACACAATTTAATATGCCGTGGATGTCAGATGTTATTGCATTAACCTTAGTGCTTGGCGCGTTTACTACAGTAGCTGCTTGGATTATGGGCTTATCGCGCGCGTTTACGGTAGCTGCTGAAGATGGTCTTATTAGTAAAAGATTGGCGCAAACCAATAAATATGAAGCACCAAGTAAAGTGCTTATTCTGCAAGGGATTATCTTTTCACTGTTTTGTTTAAGCTATGTGTTGATGCCAAGTGTTAATTCAGCGTATTGGTTTTTAAGTGCATTAACCGCACAACTTGCTGTTTTAGCTTATATTGGTATGTTTGCTGCAGCGATTAAATTGCGCCGCCAAAATCAACCAAAACCTGGACAATATGTTATTTTCGGGGGTGTCAAGGGCACCATCTCAATGGCTGTTTTGGGCTTTATTGGCTGTGTTATTGCGATTAGTGTTGGCTTTATTCCAACCTCAGATGTGACGATGTCAGCAGTGAACTTTGACTTGCTATTACTTACTGGGATTATCATAGCGCTAGTAATTCCTTATGTTATTACACGAAATTATCAAGCTTAGGCAATAAGCTCAATTATGTTGGTGCCGTTATTAGCAAAACGAGGGCTTCGACTGATGCTCAGCCCACGGCGTTAATCGTTCCCTGAGCGAAGTCGAAGGGGGTATTATTTACAACGCTTGAAGATGTGGAATCAACGGAAAATAAAGTGAAAGCTTAATGTCGCTTGGATTTATCCTAAAATAGCGGGCAATTAGCTTTTGATAATTGGTAAGTTGCGCACGATAGGTTGCTGCCTGAGTGCTTACAAAGTCCTCCAAAGATTCATTGCTCACTGGTGTCGCAAATTTATAATCAATAATATGATATTGACCATTCTCGATAATAATCCGATCAGCAATGTACTTTTGTGTTTTACCAAAGTTCAAATGAAGCATTACTTGTTCATGCATACCATGAGCATTGATAATCCAAGGAAACTGTTGGGTGGTATTGGTGATTGCCTCTTTGGCTAAAGCATATGATTGAGCATGATGGGTTTTAGCAATAGCATGTTGATGCAAGCAAAGTGCAAAATAACTTTGCCAATGGTTGATGTTATCTTTGGCGCTACTTAAGTAATTAAACAGCTGATGTAATGCGGAGCCGATTTGACGATCACTAGTTAATACGAGTTCACTAAGATCAGGATGATTTAAATCATTTTCTTTATCTGTTTTATCTGCATTATCAGCGCTATCTACTTCAACTGCTGTTTGGTCATGTTCAAAGTTGGGTACGGCAGTCGTTGAGTAGTTCTGTATCTGCTTAATGACTTTATAGTATGGTATTGGTTTTTTTGGCTCTTGGTCAGCCGAAATAGCTGATATATCATTGTTTACGTTATCACAAATAACCCAAGGCAAGTTTAATGGTGCTAGAAGCGCTAAAAAGCTATTATTGGCAGCTTTGATATCATTGCTATTTTCATTAATCGCAGTAAATAAAAGTACTGATTTGGCGCGAGTGACAGCAACATATAAGAGTCGTTGAAGCTCATATTCAGCACGCTTTTTCTGCATGCTTTGGATGACTTTGAAAAGTGGCGGTACTTCCTTGTCCCAGCTATGTTTAATAGGGCTTAAAAGCAAATGATCTTTGCCATCGCTTAGGCGTACCGTATCATGCAAGAAAAGAGGTGTGTCATCGGCTTTGCCGCGTTTATCAAGTTGCGGTAAGATTACAAAATCAAATTCTAAACCCTTGGATTTATGGATCGTCATAATCAGTACATTGCTTTGTGATGGACTACTAACAAACTTGCGTTTTAATCGCGCGATAAAGCGATCAAACTGTTCAATGGCGGTTTTGTCATCGGTTAAATGACTTTGCAAAAGGTTAATAAAGCTTGCAAACAACGCATGATCATTATGAATACTAAAGCCATCAAGTGCTTGCCAGATAATCTTTAAACGCGTAGCCAATGGACTGCGAACACCATTAAAAAAAGCATCATTAATCCAGCTTAGCAAATAAAATGCTTTTTGTTGGTGGGGCTGGCTTTGTTGCATCTTAAGATAAAGTGCTAACTTGGTATGAAATGAATAAGGCTTCTCACCTTGTTGCTCATTTAATTTTATTTGCTCAATCGTTTGCAGTTCATTTAAGGAAAAACCAAACAAAGGTGATTGCAGTAAACTCACCCAGTAAATAGGCTGCTCAGGATTGTTTAAAAGCGCACAAAGGCACAATAGATCCATCACCATTGGTTGGTGGTAGAATGTTTCTATTTCATTTTCAACAACAGCAACTCCTTGAGCCTTTAATACGGGAACAAGATGCTTTAGGTGGCTACGTGCACGCACTAAAATGGCAACTTGATGATCTGGATGTTTATTAAGATGTGCTTTAATACTATCGGCAATAAACAGTGCTTCTTGTGTCAGATCGGCAAATAATCGATAGTCAATAGCCTTTTGATTAATCTCTTGTGATAGCGTTGTTGCCGGCGCATAACTAATACCGCCATAGTTTCTATCATCTTCGTTAGGAAAAATGCTGCAGAAATGATGATTCACCCAATCAACAATTGATTTGTGTGAACGGAAATTGCAATCAAGCTGTAAAAACTCCAATGCCACTTGATTGATGCCATGCATTTTAACATCTAGAAATTGATTGACCTCAGCCTGGCGAAAACGATAGATAGATTGCATTGGATCGCCAACAATAAACAGTGTTTTGCCATCATTGGTTTGCCATTCAAGAGTGAGCATTTGCAGTAACTTAAATTGTAAAATTGAGGTGTCTTGAAACTCATCAATCAAAAGGTGCTTGATCTGATGATCAAGGTAAAGCATCAAATCAGTCGGTGCTTCACTATTACCAAGGGCAGATAACGCTTGTAACGACACTTCATTGAAGTCAAGCAAAGCGCGTGCTTTAAATACAAGCTTTAGATAGGATACCAAGCGCAATTCAATACGCGCGATTGCACTTAATATTTGCCATTCTTGATCGTTCAATAATAAGCGCTCATATAGACGTAGCTTAGCAACTAATGAGGTGATATCTAATAAACTGTTATCGCTAAAGGATTGCGTATAGCCAATAAGCCATTGGGCATAACCCTTGGCTTTGGCATCTTTGGCAGGGAGACCTTGTCTTGCATTAAATGTTTTGCGAAAAGTATTGTCATTGGTAAAAAGCAGTTTAATGAGTCGTTGCCAAAAAATGGGACTGTCTTCATCTATCACGGTTTCGTTATATTCATTATCACAAAATGTCAGTATTTCATGTAATGTGAGTTGATTTTGATCAATGTTTAACAGTCTACTTAAACGCTGTTGAAGCTCAGCAAAAAGTGCCTGAAAGCCAGATTCGATAATTGTTTTACTTTTTTTACTGTGAGTTGTATCCGTATTTATTAACTCGGATGATAACAAGATGCCAAGCCACTGTTCACGTCTAGCGAGCATACTGCTAAGCAGGTTTTTTACACGAGTAATATCATTATCAAGATGGGCTAACAGATCATGTAAATCCTGATAAAAAGGACTTTGTTGATGGGTGTCATTGATAAAGTCATCAATAGCTTGTTCGTATAATAGCTCTGGCGCGTCACTGATCTCGGCATTAAATGCTTCATCTGTTTCAAACATGAGTTGTTTGGATAGGCTCTGACAAAAGGCATCAATGGTCATAATCCGCAAGCGCTTAGGACTCATTAAGAGCTGCCACTCTTTGCGCTTATCTTGTAATAAGGCTTGTTGGGCAAGTTTGAATGTGAGCTTCTTATGTGGCTCATCTGGTTCAGGGTTGTTTTGTGCAGCTAACAGGGATTGATAAATCCGCTGCTGCATTTCATTAGCCGCTTTATTGGTAAAGGTAAGTGCGATAATTTCCTCAGGTGCCTCAACATGAGCCAGTAGATTCAAATAACGCTGCGTTAAGGTTTCGGTTTTACCAGAGCCTGCAGGCGCTTGTACGATAAAGGATTTTTTAGGGTTAAGTGCTTCATTGCGTGCCGCAGCATCATTAGGAATCATAATGTAAAGAGGATTGATTATGTTGAATGATATCCTAATCGATTCTTATTCTTTATTCATTATTATTACTGCGTTCATTTTTTAAATGGCGAATCTGCTCACTCGGAATCTGTAAGGTTTTAGCGACAACAGAAATTGGCACGCCCATTTTAAGCATCGCCATGGCGTCATGATAGACGTGTGCCTGTAATGTGGGTGTCTGTGTATTGTATCTATTTTGCATATCCATAATACGATCTCCTTTTTAATTGTTTAAAACATGGTAGCGTAAAATTTGGTAGTATGCGAATAATTTTAATGCAACTAAGAGATGATTTTTGTCTTCAAGAATTTCACTGTAATGAACTAAGTATCAGTTGTGTTTTGGTTAAGTAACCAGAGGCAGTTGGTTTTATGACGTTTAAGTCTAATTTTTAATTTGATACTTTGTCACGACCTTGCCATTAATTAAATGTGACTGAATAATCTCCTCAAGAACTTCGGGGGTGCATGAGTGATACCATACTCCTTCAGGATAGACAACGGCAATCGGTCCTTGTATACATATGCGTAGACAATTGGCTTTGGTGCGGTAGATCTCGCCAGATTGTGAAAGTTTAAGCTCAGATAGTCGTTTTTTCAGATAGTCCCATGCAACGAGAGAGTCATCTTTGTTGCAGCATTTATCAATGTTTTGATCGCAACATAAAAAAATATGGCGTTTAATGTTATTCAAACCTAACATTTGCGCTTTTTGGGTTAATAATTCATCTTGCATAACAATCCTTAAAATTTAAAAGGGAATAAGGTTAAATAGTGGAATAAGAATTGGCGTCGCCAAAGTTAATACAAATCCACTACTAATAGCAACAGGCACTGCCTGAATACCAATGTGATCTTTAATGACAGGTAAGCTAAAATCCATTGCTGTGGCGCCACTATAACTCACCAGTTCAGTAGGAATACGTTTAGCCAACATCGGAATCACAATAATCGCGATAATTTCGCGTGAGAAATCGATAAAAAATGTCATTGTACCGAAGTGGGCGTCAATCAGCTGAGCATTTAAAATACTGGCTAAACTATACCAGCCAAAGCCGCTTGTAAGCATTAATGCGTGCGCAAGTGGGATGTTAAAGAAAAGCCCCAAGATGGCACCAACAGCAAGGGAGCTAATCATTAAGATAATCGCAATCATAATGCCGGTCTTATTCTTGAGAATCTGAGTTAGTGAGTGACCCTCACGTCGCATTTGGATCCCAATAATAAATAAAATCATGATTAAAATACCGTCAATAATTAGTCCGATATGAATAAGTGGTTTATTGATAAATAGTCCAACTAAAGTACCAATGATAAGATACAATAGATATTTACAACTGGTCAGGATAGGCTTCAGTGGGCTTTGTGCTTTGACCATGTCGTGGTGTGCTTTAATTGCGCGTTTTGGCTTTAAACACAAATAACCATAGACTGCTAACACATTGATAGCAAACAAGGCGGCAATAAAGCTTAAGGTAATGCCAAGCATTGAAACAAGCTCACCTTGCAGTTTATAGATAAGCTCACCAAAGTTGTAACCCATGACCGCAATAATCAGACTAATCATCGCTGAGAGTAGTTTATTCATCAGCTTGTTAGATAAGAATTTAAGATCAATAAAATAACCGAGAATTAATGCCGATAGAATGATAAGCGCTTGGGTCATTTACTCACCACTAATGCTACATTGTTTTATGAGCAGTGAACCACTTTGGATCCGTGAAAAAGGTTCAATATCATCACCCATCGCAATAATATTTTGTAGCATATCGCTTAGATTGCCGGCAATGGTAAAGTTATCAATCGGATAGCAAATTTCGCCTTTCTCAACATAATAGCCCATCGCACCTTGTGAGTAATCACCTGTGGTAATATGAAAGCCTTGCCCCATGGTTTCATGGATAATCACTCCCTTATCGATCGATTTAATAAGGGCATCATACGCTTGAATATTGCTGCTATGAACTGTTAAGTTACTAATGCCTCCGGCGTTGCCTGTTGTTTCACGCTTTAGCTGACGTGCGCTATAACTACTTAATAAATAGCGATTTAGAACGCCATGGGTAATAATTGGATTTTCACCCAAGTTAACGCCTTCATTATCGTAGGGTTGATTACCAAGCGCATGTGGAATGTTAGGATTCTCGACAAGGCTAATATCATGAGCAACAATTGATTGATCAATTTTATCCAAAAGGAAAGTATCTTTGTGATATTGGCGTTGTCCTTTAATGGCGGATAATAATGCACCCCAAAATGAGCGAGCAATAGATGGCGATAGTAGAATGGGCAATTGTTGACTTTGGATGCGTCGCGGGTTTCTGCGATCTAGCGTACGTTTAAGCGCAAGTTTGGCAATATGCTTAATACCTGGCAACATGGTGAAATCATGTGCACTATAGTAAGCGTTATCGCGTTGCATGCCATGGTTGTCTTTGGCAATCAGCCCCATGCCGATGCTGTGACGTGTTTCAGGATACACATGTAAAAAACCGTGATTATTGGCAAAACCATGCAAAATCTCAAAACTATCAATATCAACACCTTCAGAGTGATCAATGTTACTACTCTCAAGTGCTATTGCCTCGCAATGCTGGGCATGTTCAATGAGTTTATCAATACTAAAGTTTGCAATTGGTTGATAAAGCTCAGGCATTGCAGATGGTGTGCATAGAAAGCGCTTATCAATAACTCCGGCAAAAGGGTCCTTCTCAGTAAAGTTAGCGATGGTTTTGGCATTATCAATAATCGATAGAATACTTTTTTCACTAAGATCAGAGGTTTCAGCGTAACCTGTTTTTCCTTGATGATAAATAGTTACACTCAATTGCTGAGTAACATTATATTCTAAGGTTTCAGCTTGCTGATCGCGAACGGCAATAACATGTCCTTGGTCATAGCTACAATTGATTTCAAAAGCATCGATATTTTTCTTATGCAGCACGTCACTTGCAAATTGAAGAATATCTTGTAAATAACGCTTTTTATCGAGAATAGACATGTGTAGTAATATTAAAAGATTTAAAGTTTAATGTGCTATATTATCGGCAATTGCTTAGGATAAGGCAAATCTTGATTGGCGTTTTTTGGTGTTTTTAACGCTTTAATAGGGAATTACTTTTTGCTCAAGTGAAACGCATCGGCCTTTGGCAATAGCACAAACATTTTACCTAGATTCTTCATGTGTCCGGCGTAATACTCAGCATCGCTACCACTACCCCAAAATACATCACCACGAATAGCACCACGAATGGCTCCTCCTGTATCTTGAGCAATCATTAAACGATCAAGTTTATGCGTTTTATTATGATTGCCTTGATAGGTTGTGCTTAACCAAACAGGTGTACCATATTGGTAGAACTTATTATCAATGGCAATGGAATATCCTGGCGTTAATGGTACACCTTGGGCACCAATGGGATTACCATGACTAAGCACACGGAAGAAGACAAAAGAAGGATCATAGTTTAATACTTTATCAGCGTCTTTGGGGTGATGGTATAACCATTTTTTGATCGATTGCATCGTGATGTCTTCGCGAGGCATTAGTTTGTTTTCAAGTAAATAGCGACCAATTGGACGATAAGGGTGGCCATTTTGACTGTCATACCCAACAAGAATGCTATCGCCATTGGTTAGTTCAATTCGACCAGATCCTTGAATCTGTAGAAAGGTGCGCTCAACACGTGAACTTACCCAAGCAATGATGTCTTTGCGCGTGAAAAAATTATTTTTGGCAATTTCTTCACGTGTGTAATAGGGCGTGAACTTGCCTTTAACCATACGTCCGTATTGCGTGCCTGAGGATGTTTTTTTCTGGATTAAATCAGCAGGTGTTTTATAAATAGGGACTTGGAATTCTGCTGTTGGGTATAAGCTGCCTGATATCGCTGGCGCGTAGTAACCAGTAAACAAACCTTGTGATTCATCATTGTAACGCACCATAAATGGTGAGAAGTTTTGCTCAATCATCTCACGTGCACGTCGGTCGGTATGTGCTGATACGGCTAATATATTCTGGCAACTGCCTTGCCAGTCTTTATTATAGTTTTTATTTTTGACAATGGCTTTGCACGAAATCTGTAATGCTTGATAGGCTTGCATTTGATCGCCACAATCCCAGTCGGGTAATGCTTGATAGGCAACTGGTTCAAAGCTAATACTTGTGTTTGCCAATAAACACAAAGGCAAAAATGAGGTCAATGTGCTTAAGCAAAGCAAGTATTTTATTCGCATAGACGTATCTACAACAGATGTTTATATTTTAAGATGTTGCCATTGTCGCGATCTATCGCCAGATGTCAAGTGTGTTTTTTATGATCATGTTTGTAAAGAGTGTAAATACTTGCTCAAAGACATGCATCACTCCCTGAGCGAAGTCATAGGGGAACGTTAACTATCGAAGTCAACTGATCATTGTGAGCATCATCGTAGCATCGACACTATTGTTTATTGGAGGAGTTATTTTAAAGTTTTATTTATTTTAAATCTTATCCATTGATTTATAAAGGATTGAAGTGTGTCGAAAAGATAAATTCTGGCGGAGGGGAAGAGATTCGAACTCTCGATACGCGTTAACGTATACACGCTTTCCAGGCGTGCTCCTTCAACCACTCGGACACCCCTCCAGAAAATTAATTTGTTCAACCCGTGGTTGATTTGTTACTAAGCTTAATCAAAGCATGTGCATCCTAGCAAAGTAGATCCTAGAAAGCAAGGTGCTTGATATCTTAAAATATCAGGGTAAAGTCGGCGCAAATTAAGTTTTTTTGGTGCTTATATTGTTATTCCAATATGTATTAGCATTTCATTGCTATTAGCTTTCCTGATAAAAGAACCAAAATGCACAGAAATAAAAGCGGAATAATGCTAAGACGACTATACTCTAAGCGGTAAAATGTCTGTATAGCATGTAAAGAGAAAAGAAATGGCAAGGATAAATAGCATTAGAAGTATTAAAAGTAAAAGCATTATATTCATGATAGTGCTTTTGAACGCGTGTACAACAGCAAATAACATGCCAGATTCATCAAATTATTCAGGGGCGCAAAAACAGCAAACATACGCACAAAGAAATACAGATACTAACAAAGATGACGTTTTAACAAAACTGAATTTGCCACCAAGTTGTAGTTATGATAGAGCTTATAAATACTTAGTATTAAAGGGTGATGCGATTGATAGGATTGCTCATCGTATTGGTGTGTCATCTGGGTGCATTGTGCAGATGAATAATCTTGAAGATAATGACTTATCTATTTCACAAGCGCTGCGACTGCCGAAGCAAGCGTTTATTAATACGATGCTTACTAAGATGTGTCCGATCAATCGACAGATTCTTAAAGATCGTGACTTTTTATTAGCACTAGAATCAAAGCCTGCGATTACATCTCAAGATAAAGTCCGTTTACGCAAGTTGGCAGATGTTTATGCGCTACAAGCTTATGAAAAGGATGATAGCAGTTTGATTAACCATCTTTTGTTAAGAGTGAATATTATTCCTGAAAGCTTGACTTTGGCGCAGGCAATTGTTGAGAGTAATTGGGGTGGTTCGCGTTTTGCAGTGCATGGCAAAAATTATTTCGGCTTGCATTGTTTTTCACAAGGTTGTGGTATTGCACCTAAATACCCAACACCAGGAGTGATTGATGAAGTCAGTGAGTTTACTGATGTGAGTGCAGGTATTACCGATTACTATCGAGTGCTTAATACTCTGGCGCCTTATGCTGAGTTTAGAGAGCAAAGAGCACAGTTAATTATGTTGAACGGCTATGATTTAGCAGATTATTTGCAGTCTTATTCAGGTTTGAAAGGTGACGAATATGCGACGATTCTAAAGACTGTGATGCGTCACAATCATCTTGGGCAATATGATGGTTTATGTGAAAAAATCTAGGTGCTTTTAGGTGTTTTGATGATCTCTTTGTATTAAAAAGTAAAAATTTATGTTTTTTATTGTTTAGCTTGTGCTAATAATAGCTATACTCTTTCTACGTAACTTTTAATGATTTCAATTATTCGAGATTTGAGATCTTTTATAGCGTCTTAAATGCTGTTGAAATTACAATAAAACAAACAAGGTCAGTAATAAAAAATGAAAAATAGTAGTTTCAAAATTTGTGATGCTAGTGTTCACCCAGGAGAGAAAGCAACATTAGCATTGCCTTTGCCTGAGCAATATTCATGCTCACCAATGTATATGCCAATTAAAGTCATTAATGGCAGGCAAAGTGGACGCAAACTTTTGGTGTTTGCGATGATTGATGGTAATGAGTTTAATGGATTAGAAATCGCTAATCAGTTATATGATGATATCTCTGCTGATGAGTTGCATGGAACATTGGTTGCTATTCCGGTTTTGAATGTTTATGGTTTGTCGCATTTCCCCAAGCCAACACCAAGTGGTGTGAGACTAAGCGCGTGCTTTCCAGGCGATGAGCATGGCAGTTTTGGAGAGCGTATTGCACATATCTTTACTCAAGAAATATTGACACAGATTGATTGCTGTATTGAGTTAAACACAGGCTCGTTGAATCATGAAATTTTGCCACAAGTGTATTGCAACTTTGACAATGTTGAGGCGAAGAAATTAGCCAGAGCCTTCCAAGCACCGGTTATCACTGAGGTTGAGACTAATCAAAGCGGTATTCGCATCACAGCAGAGAGTTTGAATATTCCTTTATTGGTATATGAAGCAGGTGAGGCACAACGTTTTGATCAAGCTGCGATTCAAGTTGGTTTAGATGGTATTAAAAATGTGATGTGCAAACTTAGAATGCTCAGTGGTGAGGTCGATGATAATGTAACACCTGTATTTTCAAAAGATGATGATTGGCTTATTTCATCATCATCAGGTGTTTTGCACAGTGAAGTAGCACTGGGTGAATCGATCAAAAAAGGTGATAAAATTGGGCGTCTGACAGATTCATTTAGCAATGAAAATGCAACAGTAATTAAATCAGATCTTGATGGGGTGATTGTTGGAATTAACCGCTCACCACTAATTCAAGAGGGAGTTTCTATCTTTAAGGTGGCGTCATTTATTGATAATCAAAGAGCGGAGGAGATTCTAGAAGAATGGGAGGAAGAGCACAAACCTGAGGTTGACGAATAAAATGAGTCAAAATCAAAAAATGAGTTTTATCGGCACGATCATTTGGTTGGTCTGTGCATTATTTTTCATGTATGAGTTTTTACTTAGAACGATTCTAGGTACATTTGAACACCCCATTATTCAGGATCTGAATTTAAACCTTGTGACATTTGCCATCCTAAGCTCAACAGCCTATCAGTTAGTTTATGGCATTATGCAAATTCCAGTAGGTATTATTACTGATCGTTTAGGTTTAAAAAAGACCTTATTCGTTGCCGTATTTTTCTGTGCATTGGCAGTTACTGGCTTTGGCATGAGCTTTGGCTTTGATAGTGCTTTTGTTTTTAGGGTATTAATGGGACTTGGCTCATCTTTCGGCTTTATCTGTTTGTTAGTGGCTGTTTATGACTGGATGCCACGCAAACATATTGCATTGTTTATTGGCTTATCTCAATTCATAGGTACAATGGGACCAATGTTGGCAGCAGGTCCTCTAAATAGCTTATCATCACATGCTGAGTTGCCATGGCGTTATATTTTTTATGCGTTAGGTGCGATTGGTGTTGTGATTGCGGTTATTGTTCTTCTTGTTGTTCGCAATAATACGGATTACACGGGAAGTTTTCGTATTTTAAAGCGCCAAGAGCGCTTGCAAGTTAATCTTTGGCAGCTAGTACGTCAACGTCAGGTTTGGTATATTGCCTGTTATTCAGCTTGCGTTTATTTTGCCATAGAATATTTCTCTGAAAATAGTGGTAAAGCGTTTTTAATGTTGCATGGTTTTAGCTCCGATGTATCATCTTATATGTTAACGCTGTCATGGTTAGGTTATGCCATTGGCTGCCCACTTTTAGGCTTTATCTCAGATCGCACCAGTAAGCGCAAGCGTATGATGATGTTTGCCGCGATTATTTGTATTTTGTCGGTGCTATGCATTACCTATTTTCCGGTCAATATTATCGTTATTAGTATTGCCTTTTTTGGTCTTGGTATTGGTGTTAGTGGTCAGAGTATTGGCTTTGCAATTATGGCGGAGCAATGCAATAACAATTATCTGGCAGCAGGCTTGGGTCTTAATAATGCCATGATTATGCTTTTAACCTCTTTGATGGCGCCTTTGATTGGTGGTGTACTTGCCTATTTATCAAAAGGACAAGCTTTAAGTATTACTAATTATCAGCATGGCTTTTTATTAATTCTTGCTGTGATAGCTATTGGCGTCTTAATTAGTATTTTCTTGATTAAAGAGACATTTTGTAAGTCAACCAAAGAGACGACCAAGTTGACTGTAACCACATTGAAAACAGTAGAGTAAATCAATGACGACGGTGAAAGTGGCATTAAAACGATCTTTCATTCAGCTTGTCGTCATCATTTTATTGTTTAGCTTTTGTTTTTTTATTATTTTTGAGCTCTTACATGCAGCACTTTTTTATAGCGCGCTTATGCTATGGATTATTGCCCTTGTTGGCATGTTATTAAATTATTTATCGGCTAGACAATTAAACGCAATTGTTTTAACTGAAACTGCGCATACGCGTAAGATTAACTTACATTATGGTAATGATTGGTATAATGATGTGACGATTCGCCGTAGCATTATGATTGCAGGCACGTTATATTTAGAATGCCAATGTGCACAGAAGAAGCGTTTAAAGCTGTGGCTATTTAGGGATCGGTTTAAAAGTAGCAAGGAGCGTTATCAATTGATCAGGTTTTTAGTATTGCATGGTGATAAATAAAATATATTAAAAATAAAAATATAATATATTTCTCATGAGGAAGAGGTGAAGATAAGATTGAAAGTATAAACATTTTCAACAAGTTGCATAACCACGATAAGGAGAGTTCAAAATGGACAAAAAATATTTAACAACCAATAATGGCGCACCGGTGCCCAATGATAATACCAGTATCAGTGCTGGTGAGCGTGGCTCGTTAACCTTTGATAATTTCAGGTTATTTGAGAAGCTTGCGCATTTTAATCGTGAGCGTATTCCTGAGCGTGTTGTGCATGCGCGTGGCTCTGGCGCCTATGGTGTATTTACTTTGAAAGAAGATTTATCACATTTAAGCATTGCTGATTTCTTGCAAGGCGAAGGGAAACAAACAGATGTATTTATCCGCTTCTCCACGGTAGGAGGCGGTCAGGATTCAAGTGATTATGCGCGTGATCCAAGAGGTACTGCAATTAAGTTTTATACTAAGCAAGGCAATTATGATATTGTCGGCAATAATACACCGATATTCTTCCTAAGAGACCCGAGTAAATTTCCAGATTTTATCCATTCACAAAAGAAAAACCCGCAAACCAACTTGCCAGACCCTGCAGCGATGTATGAATTCTGGGCCAAGAATCCTCAGTCATTGCATCAAATGACCATTTTAATGTCTGATCGCGGTATTCCTAAGAGCTATCGCCATATGCATATGTTTGGTTCACATACCTTAAGTTTGTATAATGCTAAAGGTCAACGTTTTTGGGTCAAATGGCATTTTAAAACTCAGCAAGGTATAGAGAATCTAACGGATGAAGAAGCCGCTAAAATGTCTGGTTTTGGTGCGCAGAAAGATCTTTTTGATGCTATTTCCAGGGGAGATTTTCCAAAGTGGGATGTCAAGATTCAGGTAATGACAGAACAAGAGGCACAACATTATCATATTAATCCATTTGATTTAACCAAAGTCTGGCCACATGCTGATTTCCCATTGCAGCAGATCGGTGTGCTTGAGTTAAATCGCAATGTTGACAATTACTTTGCTGAAGTTGAGCAATCAACTTTTGCGCCAAGCAACCTCATACCTGGCACAGGTGCCTCTCCTGATAAAATGCTGCAAGCAAGGCTGCTTGCCTATCAAGATGCGCACCGTTATCGAGTTGGTGTTAACGCGCATCACCTACCAGTTAACGCGCCAAAATGCCCAATGCATAATTATCAACGTGATGGTGCGATGGCAGGCACTGGTTTAGATATCTCGCAAAGTAGTGATGTGAACTTTTATCCAAACCAGCAAAGTAGCGCACCAACTGAAGCACTTCAATATCAAGAACCACCATTAAGAGCATCTGGTGATATTGATTATTATGATGCACAAGCTGAGGATAACTACTCACAAGCAGGGGATTTGTTTCAGTTAATGAATGAATCACAAAAGCAGCAGTTAGCAAATAATATTGCCGGCGGGTTAGTGCATGCGACAAAGGAAGTGCAAGCCATCATGCTTGAGCAATTTAATCAAGCACATCCTGAATATAAGAAGTATGTAGAGGAGGCACTCATGCAGCAATGAAGTTTTAAATATAAAATTAATCTTAATCGTAATCATGGAGGACTTTAGCATGAAAATATTAAATACATTAGGTATGGTGTTAGCACTATTAGGCGTAATTATTTCTTCAGGTATGGCACAATCAGATGCAATGAATACTACAAGTCAAGCAGCGGCAATTAATGGACAACAAAAAATCACTATTAAGATGTATAGTACTACAGCTAAGCATACTTATGTGGGGACGGTAACGGTTAGTGCATATGACAATGGTTTGTTGTTTACTCCTAAGCTTCATGGCTTGGTCGCATCGACAGCGCATGGCTTTCATATCCATCAAAACCCTAGCTGTGATAATGGTGGTATGGCAGCCGGTGGGCATTGGGATCCTAGTAAAACAGGGAGTCACCAAGGCCCTTATGGTGATGGGCATCTGGGTGATCTGCCAATATTATATGTTGATAAAGAAGGTGATGCCAACTCCCCTGTGTTTGCACCTAGGATACATAACTTAAATGAAATTAAAGGGCATAGCTTAATGATTCACGCAGGAGGAGATAATTATTCAGATCATCCAGAGGCACTTGGCGGTGGAGGAGCAAGAATGTGGTGTGGTGTTATTCAATAAAACTCAAGCATTTTAGTCGCTAGTCGTTCAATTGGTATTCATCCGTTATCAATCGTATGCTTTAGCGTTTGAACCTACTTCCCAATACAAAAACTACTAAATATCTCACCTAATAGATCATCGGTGCTAAACTCACCTGTAATCGATGAAAGTTGTTTCTGGGCAAGATTTAATTCTTCAGCTAATAGCTCACCATCTTTATGCATCAGGTGACTAAATGCCATCTCTAGGTGATCCTGTGCTTTAGTTAAGGCATTAATATGACGTTCTCTTGCAGTAAATACGCCTTCAGTGGTTTGCTCATAGCCAATGGCTTTAAGCAGATAATCGCGTAATTTATTGATGCCAATATCATGCTTGGCAGAGATATATAGGTGATTGTCATGATTATCGCTGTTGTGATCAGTTAGATCGACTTTATTGTAGATATAAGTAATCGGGATGTGTGATGGAATATGGGTGAAAAACTCAGGGGCAAGCTCGGTGATTTTTTTATCTTTGGTGTCGTTAATATCAGCGACTAATAGAATATGATCTGCTTTTTTAATTGCCTCTAGCGCGCGTCTTACACCTTCGGTTTCAATCACATCATTGCTGACTCTGAGTCCTGCAGTATCGATAATATGCACAGGAATGCCATTGATTTGGATATATTCGCGTAAGGTATCACGCGTTGTACCCTCGATGTCAGTAACGATTGCACTTTCTTTTCCTGCTAAAGCATTTAATAAACTTGATTTACCCGCATTGGGCTTGCCAGCGATAACGATCTCAACACCTTCGCGTAATAGTGCACCTTGTTTGGAGTTGTATAGTACTGAGTCAACATTATGCTGTACTTGTAGTAATTGCGTTTTGATATGTTCATCAGCCAAAAAGTCGATTTCTTCTTCGGGAAAGTCAATTGCCGCTTCAACATGAATGCGTAGCTGAATTAAGGACTCAACTAAAGTATCAATATGCTGAGAGAACCCCCCTTGCAATGAACGCATGGCTGATTTAGCAGCTTGTTCAGATGACGCATCAATCATATCGGCAATGGCTTCAGCTTGGGCTAAATCAATTTTGTCATTAAGGTAAGCACGTTCGGTAAACTCGCCAGGTTTGGCAAGGCGAGCACCGTGTTCAATAGTGGTTTGTAAAATAAGGTTTAATACCACTGGACCGCCATGAGCTTGTAGTTCAACAACGTCCTCGCCAGTATAGGAATGAGGCGCTTTGAAATACAATGCAATGCCTTGATCTAATGTTTCATTATTTGCATCTTTAAATGGCAGAAAATGGGCATGTCTCGCCTTAAGAGGTGTTTGCGTAATCTTGTGCGCAATGGCATAGGCGTCTTTGCCGGAAATGCGAATAATGCCCACGCCACCCTTTCCGGGGGCTGTGGCAATTGCGGAAATTGTGTCAGAATTGATAAGCATTTTAACGTTAAGTACATAATATAAAATATGCAGGTTAGAATAGCGGATTTTATACCGCTCGTGAATCATTTTTGATATCGACTAAGTTTTTACCGTACTTTGAGCGAAGCCAAAGGTTGAAATAATGGCTTCGACTGGCGCTCAGTCAACGTCTAGGCTGTGGAGGTGAGTAAAAAACGGTTGTCATCATATTGTTTGGCGTAAAAGAGCATTAAACATTTCCCGTACCCTAAGCGCAGTCGAAGGGTGTGTAGAGGCAATCAATGGCTTCGACTAACGCTCAGCAAACATATGTATTGTTATGGCACCTTTATGACTACCCTTCGACTGTGCTCAGGGTGCGATTAACAGTATTGGCTAAAAAATCAAGCTGCGCTTCAGGTGTTGTTAGTTTATTAAAGAGTTGACGGGCTTTAGTCAGGTCAAGCTCCATGACTTGCTCAAAATACCAAGTAATGTGTTTGCGCGCAAAACGCACACCCATATAATCACCATAAAAGTTATGCATGGCTTTAACATGATCAATAATGGTATTTAACCTTTGTGTGAAGCTAGGTGATGGCTGGTAATGACCAGTTTGCAAAAAATCATTGATTTGCTGAAATAGCCAAGGATTGCCATGCGCACCCCTGCCAATCATTAGAGCATCAGCTTGGGTATAATCAAACACTTCTTTGGCTTTTTCAGGTGTGGTGATATCACCATTAGCAATGACGGGTATATTAATGCGCTGTTTAATTTCAGCAATAAGGTCATATTCGGCGTCGCCAGTATATTTCTGATCGCGCGTGCGCCCATGAATAGTAAGCGCTTGAATGCCTGCATCCTCTGCAATTTGTGCAATTTTTAAGGCGTTTTTATTATCCTTACTCCAGCCTGTACGGATCTTTAGGGTCACAGGTACATGAACAGCATTCACAACTGCACAAAGAATCTCATTGACTAATTGTTCATTTTGCATTAGTGCAGAACCTGCTAATTTATTGCAGACTTTTTTAGCCGGGCAGCCCATATTGATATCGATAATATCAGCACCTTTATCAACGTTTAAACTCGCAGATTCGGCAAGCATGATAGGATCCCCACCTGCGATTTGAATAATCTTGGGGGCAACTTCATCACTATGATCAATACGGCGCTGTGTTTTGGGTGTTTCATATAGATGCTTGTGTGACCAAACCATTTCTGAGACGACCCAGCCTGCGCCATGTGTTTTGCATAGCTTGCGAAATGGCAAGTCGGTTACGCCTGCCATTGGGGCTAAGAATAAAATATTATCTGAATGAAATTGACCTATTTTCATGCTTTTTTATGGCTTGCGAATGCCTGAAATTAGTGTCCACTCATCCTTGAAGGTCGGTTCATTTAATATGAAATAGGGTGAGAAAGTCTTGATAATATCATCCACTTGCTCTTGCAAAATACCGGATAAAGCAAGCTTGCCATGTGGTTTAATGAAGTTAGCAATAACCTCTTTAAGATCGATTAAGATGCCAGCAAGAATATTGGCAATTAAAATATCGGCTTTGATTGATTTAGGTGCTTCATCGGGTAAGTGGGCAGTAAAATTGTTATTAATACCATTTTTCTCAGCATTAGCGTGAGTGGCTAAAATTGCTTGTGGATCATTGTCAATGGCAATGACGTCATGCGCGCCTAGCTTTTTGGCAGCAACCGCCAAAATGCCGGAACCACAGCCTAGATCAATCACATGATCTTTGGTAGTGACATGCTGCTCAAGCCATTCAAGGCACAAAGCAGTTGTTTGATGTGTGCCTGTACCAAAAGCAAGCCCTGGATCAAGGAGGATGTTGACTTGATCGTCACTGTGGATCTCTGGTGTGCACCAACTTGGATAAATCCATAAACGACGTCCAAACTGCATTGGTTTGAAATCATCCATCCATGTGCGAGTCCAATCTTGATCAGCAAACTCACGTGTATGAATGTCGCCAATAATATTTGGCTTTAATGCACTCTCCTCAAGTGATGTGGCAATGTCAGATAGCTGATATTCTTCAGTAAAAAGGGCGACCAAAACCACTTCATCCCATAGCGGGTTTTCGCCTGCTTTAGGTTCAAGGATAGGTTGATCTTTAGCATCTTGATAAGTAACAGAACAAGCACCTTGCATTAAAAGATAGTCTTCTAATATTTCAAGGCTAGCTTTAAGACAAGTAACGGATAACTCTTTCCACAACATGGGGTTACGCTTTATCACGCTCGAGCATCTTCTCAAGATAGTGGATATTGGTGCCACCATTTTGGAAATCACGCTCAGCAAGAATCTTATGATGCAATGGAATATTGGTTTTAATGCCGCTGATAATCATCTCTTCAAGCGCGCTTTGCATACGTTGAATAGCAATATCACGTGTGCGCGCATGAACGATTACTTTAGCAATCATTGAGTCATAATTAGGTGGCACGAAGTATTGAGAATAAATGTGTGAATCAACACGCACACCAGGGCCACCTGGTGCGTGATAGATATCAATCTTGCCGGGGCAAGGCATCATTTTTTCGGGATCTTCCGCATTAATACGGCATTCAATCGCATGCCCTATGATTTTGATATCTTCTTGTTTAAATGTCAGTGAACCACCTGAAGCAACGCGGATTTGCTCTTTGATTAAGTCGATATTCGTGATTGATTCAGTCACTGGATGTTCAACCTGAATACGTGTGTTCATCTCAATAAAGTAGAACTCACCATTTTCGTATAAGAATTCAAAAGTTCCAGCACCACGGTATTTAAGCATCTTACAAGCATCAACACAGCGTTTGCCAATTTCAGCACGTTGCTCATCAGTAAGGCCGACAGCCGGTGCTTCTTCAATGACTTTTTGATGACGACGTTGTGTTGAACAATCGCGTTCAAATAAATGAATGGCATTGCCTTCACCATCACCAAAAACTTGAATTTCAATATGACGTGGATTCTCAAGGAATTTCTCCATATAAACCATATCATTATTAAACGCCATCTTTGCTTCAGCTTGTGTCATTTCGATAAACTTTAGCAAGTCTTCTTTTTTACGCACAACACGCATGCCACGACCGCCACCGCCACCGGCAGCTTTGATCATGATCGGATAGCCAATGCTATCGGCCATCGCTAGATTTTTTTGTGGGTCTTTGCTAATGGGGCCGTTAGAACCAGGTACGCATGGCACGCCTGCCTCTTTCATCGCTTTAATTGCAGCAACCTTATCTCCCATTACACGAATGCTTTCTGCTCGTGGACCAACAAAGATGAAACCACTAGATTCAACCGCATCGGCAAAGTCAGCATTCTCTGATAAAAAGCCATAACCTGGGTGAATCGCATCAGCGCCAGAGACTTCAGCGGCAGCGATAATTGCAGGAATGTGCAAATAGCTTTGTGTTGGGCTTGCAGGGCCAATACAAATGGTTTCATCCGCGAGTTTTACGTGCATCAAATCGCGATCAACTGTCGAGTGAACAGCGACGGTTTTAATGCCTAATTCGCGGCATGCACGAAGGATTCTAAGCGCAATTTCACCGCGATTTGCAATTAAGAGTTTTTTAATCATATCAAACCTGTTAAAAACTATTTTTGTATTTATCAATAAGTGATTGGTTTAGCCAATGATGAAAAGTGGTTGATCGTATTCAACGGGTGAACCATCTTCAACAAGAATTTTAATCACAGTGCCAGAATGTTCTGCTTCGATTTGGTTCATGATCTTCATTGCTTCAATAATACATAAGGTATCACCTGCTTTTACAGCTTGACCTTCAGTAACGAAAGAGGCAGCACCTGGTGAAGGCGATTGATAGAAAGTACCAACCATTGGTGACTTAAGATGCTTGCCTTGTGGTAAACTTTCAGCGGGTTTCTCTATAGGTGTTGCTTGTTGAGCTTGTGGCTCAGCAGCGACAGACTGCTGTGGCATAGCAGCAGGGGTATGATGAATGAACTGCTGTGGTGCCAACGCTTGGACTGGCTGTGGATGACTGCCGGTAATGCGAATGGAAGTTTCGCCTTCTTTGATTTCAATTTCATTAACATTTGACTTTTCAATCAATGCGATCAGTTGTTCAATCTTTTGAATATCCATCTGTTTTAATTAACCTTTGTTTAGATTTAACTTTATGTTTAACTCATTCCAACCAGACATTGTTGCGGCAAATAATCAAAATGTCACGCGTTGTTTTTGCTTTTTAGGCGTAGGCGTTGTTCAAAAAATATCTTGTAAACTCCTATATGCAATTGTGTTGACAGTAATCAATCGCTGCGTGCATGGCCAGTTCATAGCTTTTAGCACCCATACCGGAAACGATGCCGTAAGCAATGTCAGAAAGGTATGAATGGTGGCGGAAAAGCTCGCGTTTATCAGGGTTTGATAAGTGTGTTTCAATAAAAGGGATGTTAATGGCAAGGAGTGCATCACGGATGGCAACACTGGTATGCGTATAAGCAGCAGGGTTAATAATAATAAAATCATAATTACCTTGCGCTTGTTGCAATTGATCAACAATTGCGCCTTCATGGTTTGACTGAAAACAGCTGCAATGCATTTTTTTTGACTCAGCAAACTCGATAAGCTTGTTATTTACATTGTCTAATGTTGCAGTGCCGTAAATATCCGTCTCACGTTGGCCTAGTAAGTTTAAATTAGGTCCATGAATAACCAGTATTTTTGCCATTTATTCGATCTCCTTAATTAAATTAATTGCATCAACCTGATGAATCTCTTGTGTATCAATACAGTAAGCGCTTAACTTGCCACCCCATACACAGCCTGTATCAATTGCAATACAGCGTGGGTTGTTACTAACACCATTTAGTGCTGCCCAATGTCCAAAAATAAGTGTGTATTTGGCATCAATTTTGGCATTAGGAATGTTAAACCATGCATCAAGATGGTTAGGCTTTTTCTTAAGTTCTCCTTTGAAAGAAAAATCCAAGCGACCATTTTGATCACATAAGCGCATGCGTGTGAAATAATTAGCAATGCAGCGCCAACGGTTAACTGCTTCTAAATTATCTTGCCAAAGATCAGGCTCATTACCAAAGAGGTTGCTCATAAAAAGTTGAAAGCACATATCGGTTTGCAGCACAAACTCAAGCTCTAACCCCAAGCGTGTGGCTTTTTTAAGGGACCAAATTGGTGGGATGCCCGCATGAGTGATAATATGTTTTTTATGGCTGTAAAGAAAATGCTGTTGTCGCAACCATTGGATTAATTCATTTTTATCTTCAGCATCTAGAATAGGACTAAGTGTGTCTTTTTTAGCAGTGGGCAAATAACCATAGGCAATGGCAAGAAGATATAAATCATGATTGCCTAAGACCACTTTGGCAGACTTGCCTAAAGATTTAACAAAACGCAATACTTCAAGGGACTGCGGTCCGCGGTTAACAAGATCACCGGTAAAGATCAATTTATCATCGTTAGGGTTAAACTGAATTTTATCAATTAACTGCATCAATTCAGCATAGCAACCTTGAACATCACCAATCACATAACTTGCCATTTATAATGCGCCTATGTGATTGCTTAATTTAACAAAATCAGCGACGCTTAGATTCTCTGGGCGAAGTGTCAAATCAACGGGTAAGTTATCTAGTTCACTCGCAGGCACAAGTGCTTTGAGATTGTTGCGCAAAGTCTTACGACGCATCTGAAAAGCTTGTTTAACGACCTTAGCAAAAAGTGTATAGTCGTTAGCAACAAATGGTAGCTCACTATAAGGCGTTAAGCGTAAAATGCGTGACTCTACTTTTGGCGCGGGCTTAAATGCGGTGGCCGGCACAGTGAATAACGCTTCACATTGGAAGTGGTATTGCAGCATGACACTTAAGCGAC
This sequence comes from Cysteiniphilum sp., assembly GCF_057495195.1. Classification (NCBI taxonomy): domain Bacteria; kingdom Pseudomonadati; phylum Pseudomonadota; class Gammaproteobacteria; order Thiotrichales; family Fastidiosibacteraceae; genus Cysteiniphilum; species Cysteiniphilum sp. The sequence goes on from NZ_JBXTEF010000128.1 coordinate 23,395, forward strand.
CATAGTTTTTTTCAGAAGGCGCGGCAGCAACACGATCAACCACTTCTTTTTGTAGCATAAAATGCATATCTTTGAAAAGCTCGGCATATTCAATTAAATGAAAAAGAATAGGTGAGGAGATGTTATAGGGTAAGTTACCAATGAGCTTTATTTTTGTGCCATGATAAAAGTCACTAAAGTTAACGGTTAATACATCTTGTTGACAAATGTTAAGTTTGCCATACATCGCGCAAGCTGCTTTCAACGGCAGGATAACATCTTCATCAAATTCGATAACTTGGATAGCTTTGGTGGTTTTAAGAATATGGCGTGTTAATGCGCCAAGACCAGGGCCAATCTCAATAACATCATCATCTGCCTTTATCCCAGACTGACGAACGATATTGGCAACAATGTTTTCATCTTGTAAAAAGTTTTGCCCTAAAGACTTTTTGGCTTTATGCATTTAATGTCTCTTGTGTTTTTATGCTTCAGGCAAATTTAAGTTTTTATCAACAATCTCAACATACGCGCTATCACGCAATGATAACATCCACGTTTTTAAGGCTTGCTGCGCATTTTCATTAAATAAAGCCATCATCGCTTGCTCTTTTTGATAATTAGCCGTGTCATCTTGTTTGCGTTTGGCAAGCACCTCGATGATTTGCCAACCATTATTTACTTTAAAAGGTGCGCTTACTTTCTTTAGTTTAGCGGCCTTAATTGCTTGTGCTAATGCTGGCGGTTGAGCATTTAAGCTAATCCAGCCCATGTCGCCACCGCTATCAGCATTATCAAGTGCATCAGAGTTTGCTTTGGCAAGATCACTAAATGACTGGTGGTTATCAAGTGCGGTTAAAATGCGCATTAATTTGGCTTTTGCATCATTGTCAGTAACAACTGGAGAAGTGTTAATGACGATTTGTTGAACGTGATATTGTTCAACAAAGTGCTTAGCGCTATCTGGTGTTTTACTGTCGGCGAGTTCAATAATTTGGACACTACCATTAGCAATAAATGGGGCACTAATTTGTCCATTTTGCAGCGCTTGAACTTCGTTTTGATAGATGCTAGGTAGTTTATTAATTGTTTTCCAATCAAGCGAGCCACCACTACTTGCATTGCCTGCTTGTGAGTATTTTTTGGCAGCATCGGCAAAGGTGGTTTTTTTATCTTTAATCGATTGAATAATCTCTTTCGCTTCTGCAATGACTTTCTGTTGATCTTCAGTTGTTGGGTTGTCAGGTAGAGATAAAACGATATTGTTAACTAAATATTCAGTTTGATTATCACTAAAGTGCTTTTTGATATACTTATCAACTTCTGTTGGTGAGATATAAACCTTACCTGCAACGGCACGCTGTTGTAGTTTGTTAATAATAAGCTGATCTTTGACCGTTTGATAATAGGTGCTGTAGTCAAGGTTTGACGCTTTAAGCTTTTGCTTGAGCTGTGCCAATGTGATGCCATTTTGTGTTGTTACTTCGGCAATTGAGTTATTAACTTCATTGTCAGTCACACTTATGCCTTGACGTTTAGCCATTTGTAGCGCAATGGTCTGATTAATCAGCTGTTGCAAGACTTGGCGCTGTAGCGTGAGATTATCCGGTATTTGTGCATTAGGATTGCTATCAAGTTGTGCTTTGGTTTTAGCAACTTCAATATTTAACTGATCTAAGGTAATCGCTTGATCATTGACAATGGCAACAATCTCATTGATTAAATGTTTGCCTTTGATGGTGGTGTTTTGCGCATGTGTGGCGCCCGGTTTTTGTAATAGGGCGGGAGGGGTGTTGGCAAATGCCAATGTGCCAAGAGCAAGTGTGCTGGCAAAAACCATAAATTTAGTGCGTAAGTGCATGAAAAAAATCAACTAAAGCTTCGTAATGCCATGCATTATATACCCATAGCGAAGTATTGAATAGTCTTTCTCAGCGTTAGTTAAACCCACTATTTGGTGTATAGCCTGGAATCATGCTCAGACGCTCATCAAGTGAGCTTTCACTGCTGCCACCCAAGCCTTTTAATTCAAACTGAACAATAAAGGCATTGGTCAATGGTCCTGTTATATTGGTTGGGTTATTAGGGTCACTTGATGAGTTGACATAGCGTTGCGCTAAGAAACGAACCGCCCAGCTGCAAGCATCATATTGAATGCCTGCAAACATATTTGTTGTATGTCTTGAATTAAAGGCATAGCTCCAAAGACCGGTGACTGACCAATGTGGTGTTAAGCGCCAGATGCTTGAAATCGTTACTTGTGACAATGGGTCGGGTAAGGTGCCTGCTTGAATTTGAGCAGGTGTTAAAGCTGCGTAGTTATTTTTGATATTTTGGTATGCCACATTAAAGATGTGGTTGTTATCCGGCATATATTGCACTTGGTAAGTTTGCGAGTCGACATTATTGTTGATCGGATTGTAAGTGCCTGAGGTCATTAATTGCCAGTGTGGCAAAAAGCGATAGTTAAAAAATGCCGCAATATCAGAAGTAGAACTGTCGTGAAAAGGTACGTACGAGTTAGCGCAATTAGCATTTGTGCCAGAGCATAATGACACTTTGCGATCAGCAAAATAAAGGATCTGCCCAATGCCGGCACTTAATACGCTCGTGCCTGTATCTTGATCATTAACCGAAGTCTCAAGTGCATAAGAGATTTGATTGGCGTTATTAATGCGATCAATCCCAGTGAAAATATTGCTCTGGAATAAAGATGCGTAGCTAAAATTACTCAATGATGTATCAAATAACGGAATATTGCTTTGGTTTTGATACGGGATATACGTATAGAATAGTCGTGGTTCTAGCGTTTGCGTGTAATTATGATTGTTGAAGCTAAACTTGCGATCAAAGTATAAACCGGTGTCAATATTGATAATGGGCAAACTTCTAATGATGTTTTGTTCAGGGTATTGGTTTTGACTGAAACCGGTTGTGCTTGCTGCACTCCTATTTTGCAAGGTATATGCTGTTTCAGACAGTGTCAGTGATGGTGTGAAAAAGCCCCAACTTTTCTGGAAAGGAAAGCTTACTTTCGGCGCGCTATAATAACGTTGCCCGCCAACTTGTGATACGCCATTTAAGCTAGGTTTAGTAAAGTAGGTAAACTGATTATCCCAGTTGAAATCCATGTGTGGTAGGAGTCCCGGGTAAGTTGCGTTGGCATTGATTTGTGGCAAGGTTGAATAAGGCCGGTTTGCCAGATACATTGTATCATCAATAACATCATAGGATTGTACTGTGGTATTAAAATTCCAGTGTGGATCGCTGTAACTGACCGATGCTTCGCGATCAAGTAAAGTTTGTGTCGAAAGGCCGATATTGTCACTATCAAAATCGTTGTAGAAATCTTTGTCACCAATATATTGGTAGTTGATATAGCTTGACCAATTCCTACCATATTGACCATTGTCAGTAAAAGAAAGTGCTTTTCGGTCAGTGTTGTTGCGTCTGTCATGTGGCATGTACTGTACATCAAGATTGCCGCTTTGCGTTTCCGTTAGATAGCGGAAGTTACCATCTAGTAAGATTCCGCGATGATTATAAATGGTTGGTGTTAATAGCAAATCATAGTTGGGTGCTATATTCCAATAAAAAGGTGTCGATAAATAGTAGCCAGAGTTGCTATTGTAGCCTGCTGTTGGATATAAGAAGCCAGTGCGTCGACGGTTATCAATTGGGAAGGTCATGTATGGCCAATATAAAATAGGCACATCTTTCACATAGAATAATGTGTTATAAGCGGTGCCAAGCCCTGATTCTCGATCAAGATCAATGGTTGTGGCGCTTAACTTCCAATCGTTGCCGTAGGGGTTATCTGTGGCATAGGTTGCTTTTTTTAGCGTGTAATCCGTTTTACTGTTTTGAATAATTTTATTGGCATGTCCATGGGCGTAACCTGTGAAATTGTTTGCTTTGTTATCGATTTCATCAGAGGTTAAGTTTGCCATTGAACCACCTGGTTTCTCACGTACACGGATTAAGTAGTAGGTATCATCAAGTGTTGCAGTATTAGTGCTGATGTTAGCTTGTCCTTGTGAGCCAATTGCCAGCTGACCAGGTTGACTCAAGTTAACATTACCGGTTAAGTCAATCTGATCGATTTTTTTGTCTTTGTTTTGTTTTAAAATAGCCTTGTCAGCAGCAAGGTATTGATTGCCTTTGTTTACCTCAACTGCCCCTTCCGCAGTAATCGTGCCACTACGTGCGTATTGATACTGTTGGGCGTTGATTTTGGCTTCATTAGAGGGGTTTTTATTAATAGGGGGTTGGTAATAGTAACCGCCACAAATATTGTTGGGATTGTTTGTGGGCACCCAGCCTAATGCATCAGCAATGATTTGTTTCTTTTCTTTAGGTAATACACCTTTTTTAAATAAATCTGCATTATTGTTGTTAACTTCAACACATTTCCACGTATCACCGTCAGCGCTACATTGCCAAGATTTATGCAAAGGATTCTCAATGGTGATTTTGCTAAGCCCAATACCGGGGATGGCGCAAAGCATTGCCAAAGGCAAAATTTTTCGGTGTAAATTTGTAAACTTGTTCATTGAGTAAATATTATCCTTTTGCCTATTTGCTAGGAATTCTAGGTTTCATCAAACCAAAACTACTGCTATTCTATCGCGTTGTTGTTAGATTTCTAGGAAAAAGTCGTGCAATCTAGATTTTTACAGATTATTGAGTGGCTAAAAGGGCTATTTCCGAATGTGGAACCAACTTTGGTGCCAATTGTTGGTGATGCCAGTTTTCGCCAGTACTATCGCGTTAGTCTTGAAAACAAAAGCTATGTCGTGATGGATGCGCCATTGGATCGAGAGAAACCGGATGTGTTTTTTAGGGTTACGCGCCTTTTGCGTCACTTTAATTTGCAAACGCCAGAGTGTTATGCCTATGACCAAGAAAGTGGTTTTTTATTATTAGATGATTTTGGTGATACTCAACTTTATCACGCAGTGCATGCTGAAAAAAATATTAAACAATATGATCAGATTCTGGCACTGATTCCAAAGTTTTGGCAGATTGATAAGACGCTTTTCCCTAATTATGAAAAAACAAAATTTGCTTCTGAGCTTGATGTGATGAAGTTATGGTTTTGGCAATGGTTGGGACTTGATGCGCAAACCTTGCATCTATTAGAGGCACCTTATCATCAATTACAGTTGCTTCTTGTAGCTAATGCACTTGAGCAACCCAATGTGTTTGTGTTTAGAGATTTTCACAGTAAAAACATGATGTGTTTGCCGGATCAAACATTAGGGCTTATTGACTTTCAAGACGCAGTGAATGGTCCGATTACCTATGATTTGGTATCTGTCTTACGAGACTGTTATTTAACCTTGCCAAAGCAACTTATTGATCAAAGTGTGGATATATATTATTGTATGGCGAAAGAGCAAGGCTTATTAAGTCAAGAAATCACATTGAGTAAGTTTAGATATTGGTTTGATTTGATGGGCTTACAACGCCACTTGAAATGTTTGGGCATTTTCACACGACAAGATATTCAGAACAAACGTAAAAATTACCTGTGTTATTTACCACGTGTGATGCGGTATATTGATGAAGTATTATCTAAGCACAAAGAACTAATATTTTTTAATGATGTTTGGCAACGACTCGTCGTACCTGTCTATGAATCAAAAATTAAAGCACTTAAAAATAAACCCGTTTCCGTTAAATTTGATACCATTGGTAGTGTATTTGGAAATCAGTAGAGAGTAATATTATGTCGGCACGTTATGTTCATTTAAAACTGCACAGTGAATACTCGTTGATGGATAGCATTATCCGCATTAAGCCATTGCTTGAGGAATGCGTTAAGCGCGAATTAGCAGCGGTTGCATTAACCGATATGTGCAATATGTTTGCCGCAGTGAAATTTTATAAGGCGGCACTTGCCAGTGGCGTTAAGCCGATATTTGGCAGTGAAATATGGATTGAGGTTGATGGTGCGCATTATCCGTTAACGTTAATTGCTAAGGATAATCAAGGTTATCAGGTGATCGTTGATTTGATTTCACACGCCTATCTTTATGCCAATAGAGTCAATGGCATTCCTGTGCTGCCAAAAAGCACGTTAGCAAGCTTTGATTTTACACATGTTTTTGTGTTAAGCGGTGGGGTTAAAGGTGAAATTGCGCAGAGCTATTTAGCGCAAAAAGATATTGAGGCAAAAAGTGTTTTAGAGGCATATCTTAAAATTATTCCAAAAGAAAACTTCTTTATCGAGCTTCAACGCATTGGTCATGATGGTGAGGAAGATTATATCCAAAAAGCAGTTACCTTAGCACAAGATTATCAAGTTGCTGTGGTGGCAACCAATGATGTGTGTTTCTTAAATGAAGAGGAGTACTCAGATCACGAGGTACGTGTGGGTATCTATCAAGGCTATACCTTGTTAGATCAAACACGTAAAAGTCAATACACGCCTAAACAATACTTGCGCTCAGCAGATGAGATGTGTGAGCTATTTTCGGATATCCCGCAAAGTTTAAGTAATAGTGTATACATTGCACAAAATGCTAATGTCACGTTTAATTTAGGTGATGCGGTGTTACCGTGTTTTGACATCCCAGAGGGGATGACTGAAGCTGAGTATTTTGCGGAAGTGTCTTTTAAGGGGTTGGATGAGCGTTTTGATTTTATTCTGATGGGCAGAAAAGATGAAGATAGATCCGCCATTATCGAAAGTTATAAAGCGCGCTTGCAAGTTGAGATTGATGTGATTTGTCAGATGGGATTTCCTGGATATTTCCTGATCGTTGCAGACTTCATTCAATGGTCAAAAGACCATGATATTCCTGTGGGTCCAGGGCGAGGCTCCGGTGCTGGATCATTAGTTGCTTACGCGCTTAAAATTACCGATATTGACCCGATTCCTTATGGTTTGCTATTCGAGCGCTTTTTAAATCCAGAACGGGTATCGATGCCAGATTTTGATATTGACTTTTGTATGGATGGTCGTGATCGTGTGATTGAATATGTTGCGCAAAAATATGGTAGCGAGAGTGTCTCGCAAATCATCACCTATGGATCGATGGCGGCCAAAGCCGTAGTGCGTGATGTTGGACGTGTGCTTGGACAGCCTTATGGTTTTGTCGATAGAATTGCCAAGTTAATTCCCAATGATCTTGGGATTAAACTTAAAGATGCTTGTGCACCTGAAACACCATTGCATGATTTATGCCAACAAGATGAAACGGCAGATGAGATTGTTAAGATTGCACTAAAGCTTGAGGGTTTGACGCGCAGTGTCGGTAAGCATGCAGCAGGGGTTGTGATTTCACCTTCTAAGGTGACTGACTTCTCGCCGGTGTATTGTGAAGAAGGTACCAAACAATTAGTAACACAGTTTGATAAAAAAGATGTTGAAGAAGTTGGCTTGGTTAAGTTTGACTTTTTGGGTTTAAGAAACTTAACCATCATTGATAATGCTTTAAAAATTGTTAATAAACAAAGACGCTTACAGAATGAGTTTGAGCTTGACATTGCTCTGATTCCGATGACCGATAAAAAAACCTTTCAGCTTTTGCAAAATGGCGAAACCACGGGTGTTTTCCAATTGGAGTCGCGCGGCATGAAGGAGTTGATCAAACGTTTAAGACCGGATTGTTTTGAAGATATTATCGCTTTGGTGGCGCTGTATCGTCCAGGACCTTTAGGTTCGGGCATGGTAGATGACTTTGTCAATCGTAAGCATGGCAGACAAGAGGTAAGCTATCCGCATCCTGATTTGAAAGATGTATTAGAGGAAACTTATGGGACGATTTTATACCAAGAGCAAGTGATGCAGATCGCGCAAATTCTAGCAAATTATTCGCTAGGTGGTGCAGATTTGTTGCGTCGCGCGATGGGTAAAAAGATCCCTGAAGAGATGGCAAAGCAGCGTGAGACTTTTGAAAAAGGGGCATCTGAAAATGGCATTGACGCCAAGCTTGCAAGCTCAATTTTTGACTTGATGGAAGAGTTTGCAAAGTACGGCTTTAATAAATCACATTCTGCAGCATATGCTTTGGTGTCTTATCAAACCGCCTTTTTAAAGGCGCATTATCCAGAAGCCTTTATGGCAGCGGTATTGTCGTCGGATATGGATAACACGGATAAGGTGGTCAACTTTATTTCAGAATGCCAAAAAATGCAATTAAAGCTTATTTTGCCACATATCAATGTCAGTGATTATTATTTTACCGTAAATCAACAGACAGAGCTTGTCTATGGTCTTGGTGCGATCAAAGGCGTTGGTCTGGCGGCAATTGAAGGTATTTTGGCAGAGCGTCAACAAAATGGAACGTTTAAAGATTTATATGATTTTTGTGCGCGTGTCGATACGCGAAAAGCCAACAAACGTGTCTGTGAGGCGCTTATTTACGCAGGTGCAATGGATGGTTTTGCTGAAAATAGGCAAACACTTGTTGCAACAATTGAAGGTGCAATGAAGGCAGCTGAGCAAAAAAGCCAGATGCAAAATAGCGGTCAGCTTGATTTGTTCGGCTTTAGCGAACCTGAGTCGTCAAATGACATAGCACGCGATATATCACATATCAATGTACCGAGTTGGAGTACTAAAGATAAGTTGATTTTTGAAAAATCAGTGTTAGGAATGTTTTTATCAGGGCATATTATTGATGAAGATAGAATGTGGCTTAAGCACTTCAATGTTCAGCCTTTAAATCGCATTGCGGCAACAACACGCAAAGAGTCTATTTTGCTTGCAGGTGTTGTCGTAGCGATGGCGCAACGAAAAAAAAAGACAGGAAAGTTGATGGGCGTTTTGCAGCTTGATGATGGTTGTGAGCGTTTGGAGTTGGTGATTTTTAGTGAATTATATGACGCGGTCAAGCATTTGATTTCTGTTGATGAAACCGTCATTGTTGAAGGTGAGGCAAGTATCGATGCTTATAATGATCAGCTACGAATTAATGCATTATCAATTGAGCCGATTGCTAAGTATGTTGATAAAAATATTAAATCATTTAAGCTATCACTTCCTCAGCAGCAAGTGGCAAAAATGCACGATTTGCTTAAAGCGCTTGTTGAAACATCAAATGAGGCTGAGCTTAAAAATATTGAGCTATATATACAGTCTAATGATTATGATGTTACATTGTCTGCTCAGGAGGTGTCACTTGATGCTTATCTTTTAGGTGTTGAGATAAAATCCTTAAGAGAAAATAACATACATTTAACGTTGTAAAATATCTGTAGTCGTCATTTATGTGTATCAGCAAGATATTACTTAATCGCATATTTATCCTATTTTGTAGCTTTTGCAGCATCCAATTCTTGATTTGCCGATATATTTGACTAATATAACCTTAAACATTTAGTCAGGAACCCTTTTGAAAGGAGAAATAAAGAATGAAGCATTATCTTGAGTTTTTAAAGCGTGCGCTATTTGCATTATCAATGTTACCGTTAACCGTGGCAGTGAGTTTTGCAACGGATACGCAGAATAATGCATTTTCAGCGATGACAGGCCCATTACAACAGATTATGGATGTGATTTCAGGACCGATTGCGCAAATGGCCGGTGTGATCTGTATTGTAATTGCAGGTTTAGGTATCGCTTTTGGTGAAGGTGGTAGTGGTGTTAGACGTCTATTTCAAGTGGTGATGGGACTCGCAATTGCCTTTACTGCAGCTAGCTTGATTTCTGGATTATTTAACCGTGGATCAGGGTTGATTTTCTAATATTTTTTAATAACTAAAAAATACAAAGCTCAACAACTAAAAAAGGATGCGTAGCAATGGCAGTGCCTGGATTTGTGATCAAGATACACAACTCATTAACAACACCGCTTTTAACAGCAGGTGTGCCCAGACAGTTTTTTATCTTAAATGGTACTTTAGGGGCAGCTATTGTGCTTGGTATGCAATCTTGGTATGGCATTCCTATTTTTATTATCATGCATACTGTTGCCGTTTTAATGACCAAGAAAGACCCGCAGTTTTTCCAAGTCATGGTACGTCATGTTAAACAACGAAATTATTATGGTGTATAGCTAATATGTTCAATATCGCAGAGTATAGAAAAAAGCCTGACAGAATAAGTGACTTGCTGCCTTGGGCTGTGCTTGTTGATAAAGGCGTGATATTGAATAAAGATGGTTCGTTTCAAAAAACATTTGCATTTAGAGGGCCAGATTTGGAGTCTTCAACGCAGTCGCAATTGGTATCAATTACCGCGCGACTGAATAATACTTTAAAACGTCTAGGTTCTGGTTGGGCGCTGTATGTTGAGGCACGACGCAAAGCTGCAATGAGTTATCCTTCAGAGAACTATTTCCCTGATGCAGTAAGTTGGTTAATTGATGTTGAACGTAAAGATCTCTTTGAGCGAAAAGGTGAGAATTATGAAAGTGAATATTTTTTAACCTTCCAATATTTGCCACAAAAAGAATCGGTTTCTAAGCTTTCAGGACTTTTCGTTAAAGAGAAAAAAAGTGATGATGAGCATGATGCCGGTTATAAGAAGCTCATGAATTATTTCTCAGCAACGGTTAATCAGTTGTACGATATCATGCAGGATTACATGTATGAAATTGCTGAGCTAAGCGATGAAGAAACATTAAGTTATTTACATAATTGCGTTTCAGAGCGCGCACATAAAGTCAATGTGCCTGATAATCCAAGCTACTTAGATGGCGTGTTGGCCGATACACCACTACTTGGCGGGCTTGAGCCAAAGCTGGGTAAGTATTATTTAAAAACGATTTCTATTTTAGGGTTTCCAACAACATCAGTGCCTGCGATTTTAGATGGATTAAATCATTTGCCATTGCAATACCGTTGGGTGACACGTTTTTTACCATTGGACAAAACAGATGCCGAAAAAGTACTCAAAAGTTATAAACGTCAGTGGTTTGCAAAACGCAAGGGCGGGTTGACGATCTTAAAAGAAGTGATGTCAAAAAGCGAAAGTGCTATGGTTGATAGTGCTGCTGTACAAAAATCTAATGATGCCGATGAGGCGTTATCGGAGCTTTCTGATGATTTAGTATCATTTGGTTACTATACGGCAACAGTGACCGTATGGGATACAGATAAAGATAAAGTCTATGAGAAACAGCGTGAAGTAGAGCGTGTTGTCAACGGACTTGGTTTTGTCACTGTCTCAGAGACGATTAATTCAGTTGAAGCATGGTTGTCATCGATTCCAGGGCAGGCAAATGCCAATGTACGCACGCCGTTGATGCATAGTTTAAACTTGGCGCATTTGTTGCCATTTTCAGCAGTTTGGGCAGGACCTGAGATTAATGCGCATTTAAAAGCGCCACCATTATTGTATGCGCGTACAGCAGGTAATACACCATTTAGATTATCTAATCACATTGGTGATGTTGGACATCAAATGATTCTAGGACCAACTGGCGCGGGTAAATCGGTGCTATTAAATGTAATGGCAGCGCAATTTTTGCGTTATGACAACGCGCAAGTATTTATATTTGATAAAGGTGGCAGTTTCTTTGCTTTAACGCAAGGTGTCAGGGGGCACTTCTATGAAGTAGGCGATGTTGGTAAAGGCGGCTTAGTATTTCAACCATTAGCTGAAATAGATCAAACGACTGAACGTGTTTGGGCGCATGATTGGGTGCTTGGGCTTTTAGAAAATGAGAAAGTAGAGATCACGCCTGAGGTTAAAGAAACCGTCTGGCTTGCTCTAATGAACCTATCTGAGGTGCCAAAAGAGCAGCGGACATTAACAGGTCTTCGTTCCTTTGTGCAGGATAGAGCATTAAGAATGGCACTTGATTCTTATGTGTTAGGTGGTCCATATGGCGAGATACTCGATTGTGATGAAGAGCACTTTAGTGATGCTAATTGGCAATGCTTTGAGATGGAGCGATTGATGGCAATGCCGAATATTATTGCGCCCGTGCTAGCTTATATTTTCCATATTCTTGAGAAGCGTTTTGATGGTCGACCTAGTTTAATGATTCTTGATGAAGCATGGTTGTTTTTAGATCATCCGATTTTTGCCTCAAAAATTAAAGAATGGTTAAAAACATTAAGAAAGCTTAATGTGTCAGTGATTTTTGCAACACAATCAGTCGATGATGCGGTGAAATCACCCTTGGTATCAGCGTTGAATGAATCTTGCCCATCACGCATTTTCTTACCAAATGATCGCGCGATGGAGCCTGCGGTTTCGCAAGGCTATGAGTCACTTGGGCTTAATTTAAGACAAGTGCAAATTTTGGCGCACGCGATGCCAAAGCGACAATATTATTTCCAATCACATAAAGGCAATTGCTTATTTGATCTAGGTTTAGGACCCATAGCTCTGGCTTTTTGTGCAGTAAGTCGACCTGAAGATCGTAAGCATATTAGGGAAATATTGGCGCAACATAAGGGCTATGATTATTTCTTAAAAAGCTATTTGCATGGCAGAGGCCTTGACTGGGCATATGATATTGTCAAAAAGCACTACAAGGGGGATATAGATGCAACCTAGCGGATTTCCCTTTGGTAAAGAGGTTCAGTCTTATCGACAAACTGAAGTGATTACACCATTTCAAAAGCAAAATCAGTTGTTTGATAAACCCATTGGGCAGCTGATTCATAAGGCATATATTTGGCGTGTTGTTTTTTTTAGTGGTGTGGGGGTAAGTTTTTTACTATCACTGATTTTAGTGGGTTACTTAAACTCAATTCCCTATAAAATATTGGTTGAACAGGTCACGAGTAAAGGGTTTTTAAAACCCCCACCTGAGCTGTTGAGCCCTAATTATACCGTGAGCCAAACAGTGTTAGAGGGGTTTGTTAAGTCACTCTTAATAAGTGATCAATCAGGTGGTATTTATAACAACTTCCTAGATGAAGCCTCACAACTTGCATTAAAGAAAGGTGTTACTGGGATTGCGCAGAATGAGCTTAAAGCAGCAACATTTGATAAATTTACGATGAATGATCTAAATTTCAGTGGTGAGTTAGTTGATAAAGAAGGTACGGCAATATTGGTTGTTTCTGGACAGTTTGGACATCAACCGCTGACAACCAAAGAGCAAGTAAAAATTAATCCTTTAGGAATCTATATTCAAAATCTAGCAATTGAAAGGTTATTGTAGATGGAAAACGAAATGCAAAAAGCGCAGAAAGTGCAGAAAACAGACTATCAAAAGGCCTATGAAGAATGGGAATTACGTATTGGTAGTGCTAAAAAGCAAGCACGCAACTGGATGATGGCAGCAATTACTATTTTAGTCGTTTGTATCTTATTATTGCTTGCGATTATTATTGAGGCGAATCGCCAACAAATGTATGTATATGTTGCTGAGGTCAAACCGCAGGAGAGTGTGGTCAATGTGCAAACTGCGTCACAAAGTTACACACCAACAGTTGCGCAGAAAATTGCATTTGTCAGTGACTTTATTAAAAATATTACCGAGATTCCTTTGGATCCAGTTGTTCTTAATCGTCAATGGCAATCGGCATTATTGTCAGTTTCAGGTCGTGCTGAAGATCAATTAAAACAAGTCTATCAGGCAGTTAATCCGTTGAAACTTGTCGGTGATAAAACCATTACGACCGTGGTTACAAATGCCAATGAAGCCAGTAATAACAGTTTTGAAGTGACTTTTCAGTCAACGACATACAATAAAGATGGTGGTATTGAAAGTGTTAAAACATACAGTGGAATATTTACTTTCTCACCGAGTACTCCACCTAAGACATTAAATCAAATGGTGATTAACCCACTGGGTTTAAAAATAGGTTTCTTCTCATTTAGCGAAAAAGGATCAAGTCAATGAAATTAAATAAAATTAGCCGTTTATTACCACTTACTGCAATTGCAATGGCAGGCTGTGCGACAAATAGTTATCAAGGTGACATTGACTCAGGTAAATTTGTGCAAGCAAAATCTGCAGATGCCGCAGGCACTAAAGTTGTGCGTGAGTATATTCCAGTACCAATGCCAGGACAACTTCGCCCTGTGCCAAATAGTAAAGCTGAGAAAGCTGCCAAAAAGCCAGTTTTAACCAAAGAAGCGGCCGTTGCCGAAGCGAATAAAGATGCCCAGCAATTTCCAGATCAAAATGATTTCTTTAATGCGATGATGACTTATAGCTATATGCCAGGGGCAATGTATACCATCTATACGGCACCTCTGAATATTACTGATGTAGTATTTGAACCAGGCGAGAAAATTATCTCACAAGCTGCTGGTGATACGCTTCGTTGGCAGATTGCTTCAACCTATAGTGGTGAGGGTAAAGATCTACGTTGGCATATCTTGGTCAAGCCGCAAAAGTCAGATCTAACCAACTCAATGATTATCACAACGAATAAACGAACGTATCATTTGATTTTAAAATCAGTGGATCAAGACCAAGCAATGGTGTCGGTTAAATGGCAATACCCAAGTGCGATGGTGCAGGGTTTTAATGGTGGTAATCTAGGTGATATGAATGCCTCTAATGGTGACAGCAAATTGTTGCCGCCACCTCAGCAAAATGCAGGACTTGATTTAAGTCTATCTAATATGAGCTTCAACTATAATTGGAGCATGTTAAAGGGTGATACACCAAAATGGTATCCAGAGCAAATATTTAGCTCAGGACATCAGACCTTTATCAAGTTCCCACATGAGGTAGTAGTTAGCAATGCGACGATGCCAGTACCATTTGTCCAGTCAAATGATGGTGAATATGGTACGGCAAACTTTAACTGGCGCATGAAGGGTGATTATATGGTAATTGATACAGTTATTAAGAATGCCTACTTGAAAGCGGGCACTAAGCAGTCAGGTGAAACAGTTGTTGAGATTTCACAGAAGTAAGCATAATCAAGGGTTATTATGGCTAAGAAAGAACAAGATAAACTGGGATTAAGGGCGTCACCGCCAAAATCATCAGAGCTAAACAAAAAGTTAATCACTATTGTTGGTGGCGGTTTGCTTTTAATTATTATTGTGGCGTTTATTTTTTCGATTAATGCACCAAAGAAAAGCTCGACTGGCATGAATAGTTCTGATCTTAGCGCGAACGCTTCAGGAAAAAGTCTCAAAGTTTCTGATGAATTATCCAGTTATAAAGATGCACAAGCGATTCGTAAGCGTTTGGGTATGGATCAACCTGTTAAAGTGGTGCAACAAGAAAACCCAGAGCTTCAGCGTATGATTAATCAGCAGCGCTCACAACTTCAAGAACTACAAACACAGATTAATGGCCTGAAAAATCAACCAAGAAGCCCCGAAAAACCTGCTCAACCAAGTTATTCGCCAATGGATCGCGAAGCAATGAATGCGCCCATTTTCTTTGGTGGTGGTGCGCCACGGCCAATCCCTCAAGATAATCAAGATAAAGATAAATTAAAGCAAAATGGTCAGCAAGCAGCTCAAACACCAGAAGAGCAACGTGAGAACTTTATGAAAGGTGGTTTAACCGCAAAAGACATTACCAATGAAAACACCATTCAAAAGCCAATTTCAGATAATGTGATTATGGCAGGTAATTCCATCCCTGCTATTTTGCAAACCAAAATTGTATCGGATTTACCAGGGACCATTGTCGCGCGTGTTGCCAAAGATGTTTATGACACGTTAACAGGCACAGTGTTGTTAATTCCAAGAGGAAGCTCGTTGATTGGGCAGTATAACTCAAGCACGGTTTATGGTGATACCAGTGTGCAGGTTAAATTCATTCGTTTAATTCGTCCGGATGGTACGTCAATTATCTTACCAAATCAGCAAGGCATGGATGACTCAGGTGTCTCAGGATTGGCTGATGAAGTCAATAATCACTGGGGACAGTTAATTGGTGCTGCAGCCTTGTCAACAGTCTTTAACGTACCAGCGGTAGCAGCGCAAGTAGCAACACAATCTAATGCTACAGTTTGTGATGCCAACGGGAATTGTACGCCTAACTATGGTAGCGTTGCTCAAAACTCTGTATTGCAAAGCCTAGGGCAAACAGCATCGCAAGTTGGTGGTAAGATCACTGATCGGGCAATGAATATCAAGCCGACAATCACTATTAACTCGGGTAAAGAGTTCTCAGTATTAGTCACTAAAGACACTTATTTACCACCTTATGGGCAGAGTCAATAATGCGTCTTTTATGGGTTGTTTTGATGTCACTGGGTTTGTGTGCACAGGTTGTTGCTTATGATAGCTCGTCGGATAGTAATAATAATTACAACAATCCCTATAGCTCAAATAGTGATACTAACAATACAACCAATTCAACAAATAGTAGTACAAATAATAGTAACCAAGGCTTATTACAGGAGATGAATAAGAAAACGTCTAAAGGGCTTAAAGTATTTGATAAGCTGTTGCAAGATGATGGGCAGTCAAAACAAGATTTCTTTGCTGATGTTGGGCAAAATCCAACGGCAGATCAGTTTGAAGGCGGCGATGGCAGCGGTGGTCCAGTTGAGAATCCATTTGCAAAAATTTTAGGCAATGATGCGCAAGGTAACCAGTAGGTAAAGTATGGCAGATGTAACCAGTGTGTTAGGAACACAGCTACTTGATAAAATCCAGTTTGGATTTATCGAGCAAATCAATGCAAAGTTTAGTGCATTGCAAGGTTCTGCGTTAGCACTTTTGGCAATTGTTGCTAGTCTTGAGCTTGTGATTTTCGGACTTGTTTGGATTATTAAACAAGATGAAGGTGTTGGTAACCTTATTGTTAAGATCATTAAAATTGGCTTATTTTTTACCATTGTCAAATATTTTCCTGAGCTGCTGCAGATGATCTTGGCAACCTTTATTAAGGTTGGCTATATCGTGGCACCCGAAAAATCCCAAGCCTTGTTATATAGTCCAGGCAAGCTTTGGGGAATCGGTTTTAAAGCGGGCGTGTCGATGCTTAAGATCTCTGTGCAATATGGTACATTCAACATGGGATTATCAATGCTTTATCTGGTGTTGGGTATGGGGCTTTTGTTGATCTTTGCTGCCATTGGTGCGCAGATTATTATTTCAGTGGTACTATTTTATTTCGTGGCAGTGTTGTCGCTTATTGTTGTGCCGCTTGGTGTGTTTAAACCCATACAAGATCTATTTTATAAGTCGATACAACATTTATTAAGAGCAGGTGTGAGGCTACTTGCCGTGATATTTATTTTGGGTGTGGCATTTACGTTATTCCAAAGCTTAAAAATAACAGCGATTAGTGATTCAACAAGTCTTGAGAAACCATTGGCATTATTCTTTACCTCCTTTATTTTGTTGATCTTGATTTATACTTTGCCAAACTATCTTGCTAAAGCTGTTGGTAAGCCAGGTGGTAATATCTTCCAGAATATGTCATCCCCTGCAGCAGCAAATGTTGTGGTCAATCAACCAGCGCAATCTACTTCAGTGACTGTATCACCAGTGGGTGCTGCTTCTTCGATGCATGGTGTTGCTGGATCGAGTACAGCAATGGGTGGTTCAATCCAATCAGGTGCCACAGTTGTTACTGGCGGTGGCTCAGTAGGTGGTGGAAGTACGAATGTCAACGTCTCGACAACGGTGCAAGGAGGTGCTATGGCTGGTAAGAAACAAGATAAGGTTTCTGATGCCTCCAATGTTAATAAGAGTATTTCTGATAGTACCATTCGCAAAATAAAAGAAGATTGATAAAGCAGTGGCAAGGCTTTCATTTTTATATAAAACTCTTGCCGTTTTAGCGACACTTTATGCTTTATTGTGGTTATTAAGAGCCTTGCATATTGGTTTTATTCAGCAACTGACGCCAAGCATGCCTGAAGGTTGGTATTTTACTTATCCCGTATCAGACTATCATAAAGGTGACAATGTGGTGTTTATCCCTAATGAACAAACGGAAGATTATATTCTAGCAAGAGAATGGTTGCCTAAGGACATTCCGCTTTTAAAGAAAATAGTGGGCGTTCCAGGAGATTTCTTATGCACAAAAACGCAGAATGTCTATATTAATGAACAGTGGATTGGCAAAATCTATCAAACGGACGGTAAAGGAAATGCTTTACCAATATTTAGTTTTTGTGGAAAAATACCTAAAGATAATTACTTTATGCAAGGTGTTGCAAATCCTCATTCATTCGATAGTCGTTACTATGGATTGGTTGATAAGTCACAGATTATGAGTAAGGCAGTAAAATTATGATACAAAGAGCACTGATTGAAGAGCGGCAGTTAAATATGTTAAAAACTGCCTTTGGCAAAGAGGTAATGGACTACCTTTATGATGAAAAAATCATTGAGATTATGCTAAATCCTGATGGGCGTTTACACTATGAGCGTATCGGTGAAGGTAAAGTGGCAACAGATATTTATATTCCGGCAGAGCAAAGTGAAAATATTGTCAAGCTTGTTGCATCGTTTAAAAACCATGTTGCAAATGATGAACACCCTGAGGTCTCAGCAGAGCTTCCCTTTCAGGGAGCGCGTTTCCAGGGTTGGTTACCTCCGGTAGTTAATCGTGCGTGTTTTTCAATTAGAAGACGCGCCATTGCGATTTTTACTTTAGATCAATATGTCGAGCAAGGCGCTTTAACACACGAGCAAGCAGAAGGCTTAAGGCGTGCTGTTCTTGAACGCAAAAATATTGTTGTTGTTGGCGGCACAGGCTCTGGTAAAACAACTTTTTGTAATGCGTTATTAGCAGAGCTGCAAGGCAGTCAAGATCGTATTTTAGTGATTGAGGATTTACCTGAGCTTCAAGTGGAAGTTGATGATTTGGTGACGATGACAACAACAACATCAGTAACGATGCGTGATTTGGTCAAGGGATCATTAAGAATGCGTCCTGATCGCATCGTGATTGGTGAGGTAAGAGACGGTTCAGCGCTTGATTTGTTGAAAGCCTGGAATACAGGGCATCCTGGCGGGGTGTGTACGATTCACGCCAATAGCGTTGAGTCAGCGCCATATCGTTTTGAAGACTTGATTCAAGAAGCCGTCGTTACTGTGCCTAGAACGCTTATTTTGCAAGCAATTGATCTGATTGTATTTATTTCACGAGATAAAGCAGGTAAGCGTAAAATTACAGATTTGGTCGAGTTATCAGGCTATGAAAATGGTAAATACCTCTTAAAACCCTACAAAATATAGTATTGACGCTGTTTTTTGCTTTAAGCTTGGCTATACTGTCAGAAGTTGAAGTTAAAAGGACGAATGAGCATGCCGCTTTCTTATATGATGACACGCTTCAAAAGCAAAGGATTGGTCGCTATTGATTGGTCAGATTATTTCCTGCGTATTGTTGTATTAAGAAAAAAAAATCAAGGCTATGAATTAGTCGCAGCTGATAGTGCTGAGCTTGAACACGGCATGATTGAAAATGGACAGATCATTGACTTTGCTGAAGTGGCCGAGCGCTTGTTAGGACTTTTAAAACGCAATAAGATTAAGCATAAACAGGCAGCCTTTGTCATCAATGGTACGAATGTTATCAGTAAGCGCTTGCGATTTGATGAAGGACTGACTGATGCGCAAATTCATGATGAAATCGTGATAGACTTTAATAAGCATGTTTCCTACCCTACAGAAGAAACTTTTTATGATTTTGAGGTGCAAAAAAAAGAAAGTGCTAATTCTAGCAAACAGCAAGTGTTGTTTATCGCAGCGCATAAAGATCAAATTGCACAATATGAACAGTTAGCCCACATATGCCGTTTACATCTTGAGGTTATCGATATTGATAACTATGTATTGCAGCGTTTTGTTGAGATCTTTTACCCTGAGGAAAAACAAGACTGCTGGGCATTGATTTGTTTGAACTTTAAACGTTTTAAATTGCACATTCTTGATGAAAATCAAATTTATCTTTCTGAGCAGAAAACCATTTCAGCAGGCTTAAGTGAAGCAGAGTACTTAAATGCCTTGAATGCTTGGTTAATGCGTAATATGCAGATGTTTGAAGTATCTAATCGTGGTAAAAAACCACAAAAAATTGTGTTATATGGTGATTGTGTTGAGATTGAAAATATCATTACTAGCTTTAAAGAAATGATGCAATTAGATGTGATGGTATTAGATCCATTTATACATTTAGCGAATTCACAAGTAGCGGCGGATATTGAACACAAGGCATCATATCTATTAACTATTGCTCTGGCAACTCGACCGGAGGTGAACTGATGCATAACTTTAATCTTTTACCATGGCGTGAAATGCGCCAAAAGAAGCATTTAAAATCTTTGGCGCTTGATTTTGGTTTTGTCATGCTTATTGGTGTGATCATTACGTTTATTTGGCTTGTTATTGCATCAGAGGGGCTGTCTAATCAATATGAGCGCAATGAATATTTACGCACACAAAATACTGATTTTTTAAAGAATAATGCTGAGTTGGTTAAGCTTGAAAAAGAGAAGCTAGAACTCATTCGCAAAATTGAGCTGTTAAATAATTTAGAGAAAGAAAGGCAAAAAGTGTTAGGTGTGTGGTTTGGATTATCACAAACGCTACCGGATACTGCTTATCTAATTAGTATTGAGAAAAACAAAGACGAGTTATTGCTAGAAGGGCGCGCTGAAAATAGTAAAGCAGTAGCACAATTTATGCGCGCCTTAGAAGACTCACCGGAGTTTGACCGACCTACTCTGGCGAATATCAGTTTGATTGGCAAGCCTGGTTTTGGCGCTGAAAATGCCTTTAAAATAAGTGTGAAACAGGAGGTGACAAAATGAAGAAAAAGCTCATTTTGTTGCTAGATAAGCTAAGCATGCAACCTTTGTGGTTGAAGTTGATTATGTCAACTGTTGTGCTTATTCTTGTTGTGCTATTAGGCTATTCAACCATTGTTAGTATGCGCTATCAAGAAAGAACAAATGCCTTTGCCCTGGAAGAGCAATATAAAAATGAGCTAATCAAGAATATTGCACGAAGTAAGTCTTTACCTATTTTGCAGCAACAAGTCGAGATCCTACATAATAAATTCAATACATCACTGCAAGCATTGCCAACCGATAGTGAATTACCACAATTAATTGAACAGTTATCGGATTTGGCATTTCAAAATGGTTTGCGCGTGAAAGTGCTAAACCCACAGCCTTTGGATTATAAAGATAATTATGCAGTGCTTCATATTCAACTGGCGTGTGACGGCACATTTGAACAGCTGACGAATTTTGTTAATAAGCTTGAAACATTACCGCGAATTATTTTGATTGAGAGTTATCGCATTGTTCCTTATAACACGGTGAGTGAAAATGGCATTCTGCAGATGAATATGAATCTACAAACCTTTAGCCTGAAGTCAAAGCTGGGCAAGGAGGGTGTGTAGATGTTTAGCCGTATTATATTGGCTGTTATTGCGTTTGGCTCATCAGGTTTGGTCTTCGCAACACCAAAAGATCTTGTGCTTTTTGTTAAGGAGGCCAAGGTGCAAACCTTGGCTGATAAAATACAACCTTTGCCAGAGCTTAAAATGGTTAAAACCCAAGCCATGAATACAAAGGGAATGCGTAATCCATTTGACACGCCCGCAAAGCTTAAAGTAAAAGAGACCCCAACACAGATGATTGATGACAAACAACATGAACCTGATTTGGCGCGACAGAAGACTCCATTGGAAAAAATTCCGTTAGAAAATCTTAAATTTTCAGGTGTTATCGAGCAAAATGGACATTTTTGGGCTATTATAACCAATGTAAAAAATCAACATACAAATATCGTCCAAGTTGGTGATTATATTGGACGTGATTATGGACGCGTTGATAAAATTACGGCAAAGTATGTGGAGATTGATGAAAGGAAGAAAGGAAAAGAGGGGCAATGGCTCAAAGTAGATACCGTATTAAAATTAGATCAGGCGGAATAATATGTTATTAAAGGCAAGCGTCTTAAGATTAACAGCATGTGTGTTGGCATGTGCAATGACGATACCAATTGCGGCAGATACGTTGCATTTTGGTAAAGTTACGCTTGATGTAGATATGGCGCATTATTTAAAGAATGCTGCTAAAATTTCTGCGACAACTAGCGCTCATTCTCCTAAGAATTTATCGACAACAAATGGTAAGAAAAGTGTTGTTGAGCAAAACGTATTAACATCAATTAAAGAAGCAAGTAAAGTTAATTTAAATAGTTCACAAGCCTATATTGACGATATTCGTTATCAGCGTTCCTTGAATAATGGTGGCGTGTTGAAGCTGCTTTGGAAAAAACAACCACAACATATTGAGTTTTCAGAGCACAAAAACGCATTATTGATTACCTTAAAAAACACTCGTATTGCTGATTATTGGCTGCATAATATTGATACAACAATCTTTAATACAATTGTCAATTCGATTGATTTGTCACAAGAAGGCAATGATGTCGTTATTGTTGTTCACAGTGCTGTGCCATTTAACTTTACCCGCAAAACAACAGATAAGATGCTTGAGGTTGATTTAACTAATCAGCAAACAGAGGTTGATGGTTTTAATGTTAATAAAAAGATATCGTTAAAGTTTCAAGACGTGTCAGTGCGCGCGTTACTACAAACAATGGCGCAGTTTGCTGGTC
Source organism: Cysteiniphilum sp. (assembly GCF_057495195.1). Lineage (NCBI taxonomy): Bacteria > Pseudomonadati > Pseudomonadota > Gammaproteobacteria > Thiotrichales > Fastidiosibacteraceae > Cysteiniphilum > Cysteiniphilum sp. The sequence goes on from NZ_JBXTEF010000128.1 coordinate 45,803, forward strand.
TTAATCTTGTTGTCAGCGAAGGGGTTGAAGGTAATGTTTCGTTAAACTTGAATCAAGTCCCTTGGGAAGAGGCGTTGAATATTATTCTTGTATCAAAAGGGCTTGGGAAGCGTTTGATGGGTAATATTTTGTATATTGCACCGAATGCAGAAATTGCAGCACAAGATCAAGAAGCAGCAGCAGCACAAAAAGCCAATCAAGCAGCAGCACCGCTTGTTACTGAGTATATTCATCTTAACTATGCTAAAGCAGAAGAAGTGATGAAAGTAATTGAAGCGGGGAAATCTGGATTTTTATCATCACGTGGATCAATTGCTACTGATGAGCGTACCAATACTATTGTGATTACCGATACCAAGGACTATATCAATTCCGTGCGCGCAATGATTGAAAGTTTAGATGAGCCAGTTGACCAAGTGCTCATTGAAGCGCGTATTGTTGAAGTCTCAAGAAAGTCAGCATTTGATTTAGGGATCGGATATACAGCTAAAAACAGCTCAGGAAGTACCATTAGTATTTTGCCGAACTATTTAAAGCCATCTGATAATAAAGGCGGTTCAACCAACGCAAGCTTGGCGTTTAGTGGCTTATTTGGTGGTATTGATTTAAGTTTAGAGTTATCAGCGCTTGAAACTGAGGGTGACGCTAAGATTGTCTCATCCCCCCATTTAGTCGTTGCTGAGAATACAGAAGCCTATATCAAGCAAGGTAAAGAGATCCCTTATAATGAAAGCAGTGCCTCAGGGGCTGCAAGCATTGCCTTTAAAGAAGCGGTACTTGAGCTTAAAGTAAAACCACAGGTTGCGCCAAATGGTCATGTGGTCTTGGATGTGACTGTCAAAAAAGACGCGCCATCAACTGATGGCACAACGGGTTCTTCTGGGGAGCCTGCGCTTGATAAGCGTGAAATCGAGACAAAGCTTATGGTTAAGAATGGTCAGACGGTTGTATTGGGTGGCATTTATGAGAAAACAGTTGAACACTCAAAAAGTAAGGTACCTTTCTTAGGTGATATTCCATTACTCGGTTGGCTATTTAGCAGTGTCAGTAATAGCTCTGAAAACAAAGAGTTATTGATTTTTATTACACCTAAGATTATTAAGAGGGAAGCGCTTTAATAATTAAATTGGAGTTAAGCACTTTAGAAAAAGTGCATAACTCCAGTATTACTATATGAAGGAGGTCAGTTTGTGGATAGGGATAAAATAGCCGCACTTATTGATGCACGAGAGAAAGCATATAAGAAAATCTCAACTAAGTCATTTGATACGATTGCTACGCATGGCATCTATGATTTACATGAAGTAACGTTAAATCAAGGATCCATTATTGAACCGGTTTATATGACCACAGCACAAGCATTCTCTAGTGCTGACGAGTTGCAACAGGCGCTAGCCTATGAAATTCCCAGTTGGGCATATTCACGCATTCATAATCCGAGTGTTTATTATTTGGAATCAACGCTTGCTTTATTGGAGTCCTATCAAACCTCACAAGAGGCTTCTTGTTGTGTGATGAGCTCGGGTATGGCGGCTATTACGGCAGTAGCTGATGCATTACTGGCAAATGCAAAAAAAGCTAATTTTGTTGCATGCTCTCAAGTATATGGTGGGACGTTTCAGCAATTTAGCGTGCGCCAGCATGAAAAGGGGCGCGAGGTTCGTTGGTTGGCAGCATCTTCGGCACTTGAGATATGGCAAGCAGCAATCGATGAACAAACACGTTTTATCTACATTGAAATCCCCTCAAATCCCGGCTTGACCATTTGTGATATTGAATCTTTAGCTAATCTTGCGCAAAGGCATGATATTCCATTAATTGTTGATGCAACTTTGGCAACACCTGCTTTGTTAAGGCCTTTGCAATATGGTGCTGATATTGTCATTCACTCGCTGTCAAAAATTATGAGTGCTTCTGGAATGGTGATAGGGGGAGCTATTATTAGTCGAGCGAATATGCGTGGATCTTATTTGCTTGATGAAATGAAAAAAGACTTTGCATCATATCTTAAGTTATTACCAAATCGTGATAATGGTGCATGTTTGTCATCAATGAGTGCGTTTCTTACTTTGTCTGAACTACGTACTTTGCGTATGCGTGTAGATCAACTGTCACAAACAGCGCTTACGGTGGCAGATTTCTTAAACGATCATAAGATGATTGAAAAGGTGATTTATCCAGGGCTTAAAGATCATCCGCAGCATGATTTAGCGCAGTCTTATTTTACTTTAGTTGATGCAGGTAATGAGGTGAATCGCTACGGGCACTTGTTATCCTTTTTAGTTAAGGGTGATTTGGAGAAAACTAAATCAGTATTAAGTCGTTTGCAAATGGTTTTTAGAGCAACGGATTTAGGACGCATTAAATCAGTGGCAACGATTCCTGCGATATCAACGCATCAACAGCAAGGAGAGTCTGGACGTGATATTGCTGATATTCCAGTGAACCTTATTCGCTTAAGTGTAGGCGGAGAGTGCCCACAGGATATTGTGGATGATCTTGCTCAAGCGCTTGGTTAATTAATGCTTACTGGATAACTTAATTGCTTTTTCAAATGTTTAATGCGCCCAATGAGCAATAGTCCAATGCCACCAAGAAAGAGTAATCCCATAATTAATATGCTCAGACCATATACTGGATGGATATGTACAAGTGATAGTGCCACAAGAGGGGCGCCACCACTGATACCATTGCCAATGCTGTAGGAAAGTGCGCATCCTGTTGTTTGCCATTGGCTATCAAATGCTTCAGCAAACAGTGGTGAGATAGCGCCTTGAATGGCTGCCATCAGCAGAGTCAAGATGGTGATTGCCAAAAATACCCATGTTGGAGATTTGGTTTGTATCAAATAAATCAGTGGAATGGTTAAAAGGAAAAACAAGATTGCAGCGATATAAAAAAGTCGCTTAGCACCAATTTTATCGGCATGTTGACCAAAGATAGGATAGAAGATGCAGGCTAACACCAAAGTGAGACTATTAATTAAAAAGGCGGTCTGTTCAGAGATATTAAGCTCAGTAATTTGATAATTCACTAAATAGGTAAAGACAATATAATACAGTGATGCCGCCATGGTCGTTAAAAGACTGACAGCAATTACGGCTTTATATTGACTAGCAAGCCAGATAAACACATTTTGTCGTGCGCTTTTATTCTTATTAATACTTGGGTAGCTCTCATTACGATTAAGATAAAGATAGATAAGAAATAAGATGCCGCTTAAGGCAAAAGGAATGCGCCAAATCCACTGTGTATCATGATGTGAAAAAACGCTAGAGGCAAAAAAACCAACAATGGAGGCAAGAAGGAAGCCTAGCGATGATATGGAAAATACCATGCCAACTGCGAAGCCCTTGTCACTGTGATGATCTTTTACAGATAGTGAGATAAGGCCGGGAAATTGTCCACCAACGGATAGACCTTGGATGATGCGCAATATAATTAATAATATTGGCGCCCAAACGCCAATCATTTGATAATCAGGTAATAGCGCAACTAGAAAAGTTGAGATGCCCATCGCGATGACGCAGAAGTTAATCATGATCTTGGGGTGATAATAATCGCTGAGCCAGCCAATCAAAAAACCACCTAGAGGACGAACCAGTGAGCCAAGAAAAAATGTGGTAAAGGTTAGCAATAAGCTGACATAAGGATCATGGCTCGGAAAGAAATCTTTTGCTATATAGATCGCAAAGTAGATATATAAAGAGAAATCATACCATTCGATAATATTACCAAAGGAAAGACGAGCGAAGCTAATAAGAGACTTTTTCATCGTGAAATATAAGGTTTTAATATCCAGTTCTTTTCAAGGGTGTCATAGATTGATGTTAAAACCAAGGTAATATTAGGAATAAATCAAAGAGGAGAGGGGTGTGATCATAATTATGGATTTTCAGATCACTATTCAATCAAAACCCAATAAAAAGCGGTAAAAGTTAAAAAAGATAAAAAACGGGGTTGCGGGGTTGTAATTGGTGTGTATAATGGCACCTCGTTCTCAGCGAGAATGTTCGCAAGAATGCCTTGGTAGCAAGGTTTAAGAGATGTTTAAAGAGATATAAAATGTAGAT
>NZ_JBXTEF010000129.1:0-2298 GCF_057495195.1 Cysteiniphilum sp.
TCATTAACACAATAAATTATGGATTGGCAACTCGTAAACTTTATTTTTGATTATTATTCAACCCTTGATTCGCATTAGATGGGAAAATTAAAAAAGCAAAGGAATAAGTACGAGAACTAAGAAGTATTTAAAATTTTTATACCGTCATAATTAAGTTAAATAGCGCAAATAAAAAATCATTTGCTATAGTCGTAGAGGTGATGGTTTTTTACATTAGGATCATTATGAGCAAGGAAACGTTTAAGCTAAATATGTTTTTTATGTTTTTAGAATCAAGAAAAGAGACTAATATTTGGAGTAAGGCATGATAAGGGCATGGAATTTTTTACTATTAGCTATTGTATTTGAAGTGGCAGGAACATCGAGTATGAATTTTGCTGGAAAATATGGCAGCGTATGGGGGTTTGTCATTATGTATCTATTTATTGCAATTTCTTATTTCTTTCTAAGTAAAGCTGTTAAGAGAATTGCAATTGGTGTTGCTTATGCAACATGGGAAGGACTGGGGATTGCATTAATTGCTGTCGTATCATTTTTCATCTTTGGTGATGAACTTTCTTGGGTGCAAGTATCAGGCATCGCTCTAGCGATTATAGGTATTATTTTGATTACGATTGGCGAAGTTCATGCCGATACCGAAAATAATGAATAGGAGAGCGTGATATGGATAGCTTTTTAAATCTTGCCTTTGGCTTGGTTGTGGTTGCTGCATTAATTGATGTTGTCGCTAATTTGATGATTGCAAAATCAAAAGGGTTTCAACGCAAAGCTTGGGGTATTAGCGCCATTGTATTGGTTTTACTTTCTTTTACTATTTTAGCTCAAGCGGTTAAATCAATAGATTTAGCTATTGCGTATGCAAGTTGGGGTGCTATTGGCATTATTGGTACGGCGATTGGTGGCATGATCTTATTCAAGGATAAGTTAAAACCAATTGGTTGGTTTGGAATTGTGCTAGTGATTATTGCAATTATTATGATGAAGTTATGACAACTTGAGTTATATCTGCCTATTCTAATTTGTATTTTTATCTACATATATTAGACTTTGATTATGTGGCTTACATACTCGTTAGCATAATAATAAACAGGTAGTCATCATAAATCATGGATAAAGTGATATTAGGTGTGCATGGGCTGTTAAATAAAAATGCCAAAGAAACCATCCAGACATGGTGGAAGTCAGCTATTGAAGAAGGGCTTGAGAAAACATGTGGTTATTTGCGTTGCCCTGAGTTTTCAGAGCTTATTCATAAATTGCTAATGCCATAAAGTGTAAACGACTGGATTATCTGAGCATTCACTTAGGCCGCATTCGGCAAAAGTAGAAATTAAGTTAGCGGCAATAATAAATACAAATAGAGCAAAGACAATGTGAGTAAATATTTTTATTTTCTTGGCCTTGGCTTCTACGATTTCATCTTTATTTGCTTTAATTTCATATTGTGATGATAACCCTAGTACAATAGCAATATAGATAATAGCTATAATGCAAAGCACAAATACCCATGTATACATATGTAGGCCTAAAACTGCTGAGCCATAACCATGCGGGTCATTGATATGAAGTGCGATCTGACGCATGGCAACAAATGACGTTAGTACGGCTGAGAGCAATGATAGACTGTAGTGAGCAGGGCGTACGTGATATCTTATATTGAGTAAAAAGCCAAAGGCAATACCCAGTAGCCCTAAGCGTTGAAGTAAGCATAACGGGCAAGGAAGTTCACCTAAGATAAATTGAAAAGAAAAAGCCATTATAATGACAAGGATAATGGCAAGTATTTCAATGGCATTGAGGCACTTTACAAAGTTATTTATTTTTGATCGTTGCATGTTTAAGCTCCTTTTACCATTAAAAATATAAGCCAAGATGATCTGTGGCATGATGTAAAAATACAAGCCCCATTGCAATAAGGAAAACGCAAAAGAATATGATCCCCATTGTGCGATGCATCCATGCGCTAATGACACTTATTAGTAGCAAGAAAAATACGATTAATATTCCGGGCATATGATTACTCCATTAATTTTGTAATATCCAGAGTCAGTATAGTGTAAAATCACATATTGTGTGAATGAAGGACAGGCGCAAGTTATAACTCATAATTTAACGTATTAAAAGGGCGTTTTTGATCACAAAAAAAACAACTCAAAATAAACTATAAAAAACTTTCAAAAACAGCTTGCCAACCAAAAAAAAATCTGTAGAATTGACTCCTGTTCTCAGCGAGAATGTTCGCAAGAATGCCTTGGTAGCAAGGTTTAAGAGATGTTTAAAGAGATATAAAATGTAGAT
>NZ_JBXTEF010000130.1:0-19122 GCF_057495195.1 Cysteiniphilum sp.
TTAACACAATAAATTATGGATTGGCAACTCGTAAACTTTATTTTTGATTATTATTCAACCCTTGATTCGCATTTGAATCTCTTTATATGATTTCTCACCTGACTCACTAATACCGGTTAATACCAAAGTACCTGCAGCAAAACACATGCGTTTTGGCGTTAGCGCTTTACTTACCGATGATCTAAAATTACTCACAGCCTTCGCAATGGGACGACTTACACGTCCTACCGCACTACCAATCGCCTTACCTGCTGATGTTGCAGCAGCGCGACCCACTGCAGCGCCTGCGCCTTTCATAATACCAAAAGTAGCCATGCCTACCGCAAAGCCAACACCTGCTGTTATTGCGGCATCTTTAACACTACTGCCTGAGGCAAGATCCACAGCAAAACCTGCCGCACTGCCTGCTAGCGTTGATAATGCCGCAACCCCAACAACGGCTGCTGCTGACATACTGCTTGGATCGGTCATCGCCCCCGCGACAAAGCCCGCGGCTGCCCCAGAGATCGCATTTTTCCACACACCACTATAGTCACCGGTAATTGCCCCTTGAATAACACCTGTCACCGCACCAACAACTGCACCAACAATGGCACCAATGGCTCCAGCAATCCAACCCCAAAAATGTCCTGTTGGATCAGAGTAGGCAATTGGGTTATTGGGGTAAATATACCCATTAATACCGCCTTTATCAAAAGGTGACATATTATCATAGGCCATAAAGCGCTTTATCATTGGATTATACGCACGATAGCCATTACCCAAGTGCTGGTATCCTGTCACTGCTTCTGTACGTTGCCCATTATAACCAACAGCAAATTGATCTATTAATACCTCTGTGTCACTGCTATCTATTGACATTAAATCACTGGCAATACCATAAGGCGTATAAACTTTCTGACTTGCTATGCTCAGTTTGTTATTACTTTTTTCGATGTCATACAGCACACTGCCTGCATAGTCATAAATGTAATAACGTATATTAATAATTGCTTTGACACTGTCTTGCTTAATACGCCCATGCATACTATTTCCCGCCAGATAACTCAACCATTGACCATCTTGTGACTCGTGACTCAACACACCACTAATATAGTACAGATAGAGCGCTTCTTGATTAGGCACTTTTTGCCAAATTTGTTCACCTTGAGCATTATAGCCATAACGAATTTGATCACCTGATCTGGCGCCTTTTGCCGTAAATGAAATCATCCGTCCTAATTTATCATAAGCTAAGCTATTGCCTTGCTCATCACTAATAATACTGCCTGCAATATCATATTTAATCGTTTGACTATTGCCATATATGCTTTGACTATTGGTGTACTTCTCTAATTTAGCGGGGTTATTTTGATCATAGAAATACGTCGTTGTATTAACAGCATTGACTAAGGTATTTTTATCAACATACGTTTGCTTAACATTGCTGATATTATTAAATGCATCAAATGTATATTCCTCTCTTAGCACTGTATTGCCTAGCTGATCTTTAGGACATAAGTTACCTTTACATTGATAGTCATCAAGATTATTCATTAGATCATAAAAATAACTTTCAATTGACTTTTGATTGGCTTTATCTACCCTTGTTTTCTTAGCGATATTGCCCGTGTAGAATTCGTGAGTTTGACCATCAATATTGCGCTTAATGGTTGTGAACTCATACTCAAGTGTATTGATAGGTGTTGTGTCATTTGCAGTGAGCTTATCTACCTGAGAAATTAAAAAGCCTGTTTTATTGATCTTATCATCATAAGCAAAGCTTGTTGTGATGCCATCAATCGTCTTCTTCTGTAAGCGACCCAGATCATCATAGTGATACGTCATATAGTCTTTGATAAAAGACTCTTCGCCTGCGTATTTATAGTCAACCGCAATTACTTTGCCCATATTATCATAGTGATATTGGCTCACATTGCCGACATAGTCTTTAAAGCTTAAAACATTACCAGCACGACTATAGCGATACTCTGCCGTTACCTCATTTTGATTTTTAGGCTTATACGTCTCTTTTTGCAGACGACCTTCAGCGGTATATGCGTAGCTTTTAACACCGGTTTTATCAGTCAGTGTGAGCAGCTGTCCTGTGACTTTATCATAAGCATATACCACATCATAATCACTATCTCCCACTACATAGCTCTTGACTGGTAATTGCAGCACACGATCCATTTCAGTCTCAACAACATGACCATAACGATTAATCATTTTAATCGGATTGCCCACCTTGTCGTATTGGTACGTTTCTTTAACACCTTCGATATTCTCTTCCCAAAGCAACAAACCACGATCGTCGAAGTAGCGTCTACCCAGTATTTTTTTAGTTTGGTTTTTGGGTTTGACACCAATTTCAATGACATTACCAAGCATATCATAGCTTTTATGCGTCTGGTCACCCGTTGGCAAGGTGACATAATCGACCTCACCTATCTCGTTATAATGTGTCACGGTACGATGACCACTGACATCTTCAGATTCAATTAAACGTCCAAACCCATCGTAAAAATAACCTACTTCGCTTAAAACCTTACTGCCATCAGCGCTAATAACGCGTTCAATGATAGGATTGTTCACCTGATCCAACACCGTTTCATCAATGCGCGATTTTTGATTGCCCTTTTCAAGCCATTGACGCTTAGTATTATTAACATCATCATACAGCACATGTGCTTGACTGCCGTCAGGATTGATTGTTGTGATGTTTCGACCTAAAGCATCATAAATATAACTCACTTTATGCTCGACAATACCTCCTGAAATATCCGTATCATAAGCAATCACTTCAGCCACTTGCCCTTGCGCGTTATAGCTTGTCTTTGATAATTGGACAAACTGACCGCTGATCAAATGGCCATTAGCGTCAATCTTTTGTTTATATTTAGCAATTTCACGCCCCAAACCATCCATTTGCACTTTCATCTGAAAGCCATTTGTATCCGTTGTTATTAATGCTAACTCAGTATTCTTATGATATACATATTGGGTAGTCGCACTCGCCTCATATTCTGTGCCTTTTGCGATAACTTGCTTTGTTAAGCGCCCTAATAGGTCATAGCTCATCTCTACTTGATTGCCCAAGTCATCCTCAGCACGCAATGTCTGCCCAGTATAGCCATCTAATATACGCATTGAACTGACGGATTGATCAGCTCCTTCAGCCGATTTACTTATCAGAGTGCTTATCTGTTTCAGTTGCCCATTAGATTCTTTAGCATAGCTATAGGTTTTATTAATTTCTTTAAGCTTATTGCTTGAATTATGTGTGAGATCCTTGGTTTTTTCTGCACGCAACATACCAAAAAAATCAGACTTAAGATCATCATTATATTCAAATGTTTTCTCTGAAATATAGTTGATATTACCCTCTTTGAGATAACCAGATTTGACGACATCGGCAACGATCAAATTACGCTGATCATTTAAGCGCTTATATTGATAGGTTTTTACTTGTGGATACTCATGATTACCTACTTTTGGATAAATAATCTCTTTAGAAATATATTGCTTAAAGCCATTAGGATCGGCAACACATCCGCCTGAATTACTATTACTTGCGCAGTATACAATCTCTTTTTTTATCCCATAGGCATCTGTTGTTTCTAGTAAATTACCATAGTCATCGTACTTACTGGTAACCGTTAATGGTGGACGCGAAGACTTAGTCTGCAAATTAGCGCGATTATCCTTTAAATTGTAGTAACTCGTTGACTCACTAATCGGGTATTGGTAGCTATTTGGCAATTGATCAAATGTAGCATAAGCTGAAAAATCATACTCATTTTCTTCTTTAGTTAACGAGCTGCCCTTGATATCAAAGGTTTCTGATTTCTCCAGTAAATGGAATTTATTATAGGTATATACTGTAGATGCGCCATCAGTAATCACTTTAACGGAGTAACTAAATTTATCATTCATTTCCGCTAAACTGTCTTTATCTTTTGAATAATTTGCTTTTGGATACCCTGTGTAGTTATTTAAATCACCAGCACTTTGATCGCCAAATTGATACCGTGTTTGCATGGTGGGCTGACCATAGCCTGGTAAGACTTTATGTACATTGACAGCATAAACCTCGCCACTGTTTTGTGGGCGCAATAACCGCTGATAAGAGATTTCCTCAATAGCACCCGTTGGTGCAATTACTTTCTCAATCAAGCCTTTATTATCATAGAAAAATTGTGTTTTATAATCCTGCTCAGCTTGATAGGTAATGTTGTCTAAATAGCCTTGTATATCCTTATTAACGATAACTTTGCGCTCAACACCATGATGAGATCGACTGGTAATGACCACTTGATTTTTTTCATAGCTGATAAAGATACTATTTTTACCCGTTTGCACTTGGGCAAGCTTGCCACCGTTGTAGTAAAACGAGGTTTTTTTACCATCTACACCAAAGGATGCCTTAATACGCCCATCGCTGCCGATAATTTCATACGAGCCATCTTTAAAGACTACTTTAAACAAGTCGTCACCCGATAATGGCAGAATTTTAATATCTTTCAACTTATAATATTGTGGCTTGTTAGTTGGATATTCGATGCGTTGAGAGAAGCCACCTGCCAAAGTCAAAGTCTGTGTATTTTGATCATAAAAAGACACACCAAGCGACCAACCTTTGCCAAAACCGCTATCGAATTTGTTACCTTGGCGATAATGCAATCGTAATTGAAATGCTTGATTTAGAGAAGTGCTATCAATCGTTTGTCCGACGACATAGTTAAAATCATATGTCCCTGTACGCGCATCAACCCTGCCTAAAGTTGCAAAGCTAAAAGCATCCGACACGAGATCATCACTTTGGCTAGATGAACGCAATGATTTGCTTAGTAAATTATTATTTTCACCCTCTTTAAAATCATTAAAATCATTGCTCTTATCACTTAACATATTTTGTTTTTCTGGGAGCGTGCCTAATGCGGCTACTTGCTGCAACAGATCATCATTATCCGCGGCATTTGTGATTGAAGCTGTCGCTTTACCATTGACTTGTTTTGTATCACCTGACACTAAATCTTGGGCATAGGCTGGCGATAGCAATAAAAATATTGCCGATATTTTAAACTTAAACATCAATTAATTCCTTATTATGATAGCTATACCGCTCATAAATCATTTTGCGGTGTTGGGTACCAAAGAAGTTTTTGATACCTTTGGGTAATTGGATTGCAGGTAATAGCTGCTCTTGACAGAATCTTTGGGCGCTCATTTGCTAAAAGAATGAAACTATTTATTGTTTCTTAACGCATTCGCTATCGCCAAAATTCAATCACCCAAAAGACCCCATCGTACCCTGAGCGTAAGTCGAAGGGTAGGCGTGGGAAAACCATGCTTCATAGAGGCTTCGACTTACGCTCAGCCAACGATTACACAATTAAAGTGGGCTGGAGTATGATCATAACGCCTCATTAACTCCATACGTTTAAACAACGATAATCACTTAAAGGCTGACCTTGTTCCATTACCCACTGATAAAGCTGTCCATAACCAAAATCAATATTGAACTTTGATGTATTACCATACTCATCTTCAACAATCAGTGGCGACCATTGATCATAGCATCCTTTTTTATTGCCTAGCGCACTGTTATAAATGCTAACCTCACCTTTTTCCAACATGATTTTGCCTGGATTTTTTGATCCTCCCAATAAATTGAAGCTTGTCACACCTTGATTAAATATTTGTCTTGGTGGCGTGTCAGTATTATTATCGTGGTATATCGAAGCATTTGGATTATAAATTGATCTAATTTTGACAGACGCATCAATTAGTTTATATATGTTTAGCGTATAATAATGATAATAACTCCATCGCCAATACAGCTGCCATTCAAAGCTTGCGCGTGAATACTGCAATGGCACCTTACCTTCCACTAGAGTCGTCTGTTTATTGCAAGTCCCACCATTTGATCGATCCTCATTTTCCATATATTTAATACACAGATTATATAAGTGATATTGCTCTGCTGCAGAAGTAAAATAAATATAACCAGACTTCTCAATCTTATCTGACGATTTTAATTCATAATTAACTAACTCACCTAATTCAACAGCTGAAGAGAGCGCTCGCGTTTGATTAAACGTTCCTAGAAGATAGTCATTGCGCTGCAGTGAGAAGTGTTGAGGCTTCATGTCATCTTGCTGATCATATAACGTTAAAGCGCCCAGTAACTGATTCATATCAAACTCATAGTAAGTCCGTTCATAATATTCATTTTCGCTATAGACACTTGCCTTAACTTTTAATCTCGCTTGGTTTTTGCTGTTATTGTAAATTTTATATGACCCTCCTAGTAAACTCATATCATGCTCTAATGATAGGCTAACCTGTAAAGCATCAGCTAACTTGGGATAATCTTTTTCTTTATATATACTTTCAAATTGAGTTGCCTTAAATTTCCATTGAGTAGAGTCAGCGCCAACCCTATAATGTGAACCATCTGCAAATATGAAGTATATTATGCCACTTTTGACTGTATATGCAGCCACAGGCACACCTTTTTCTTTAGGGTATGCTGGCGCATTCCTAATGTTACTATTTTTTAGGCTAGACTCTGGCGCAAGTATCCAATCACTATAAAACCGATAAACACTGCCATCAGCAAAAAGAAACATTCTTTTATTGTTGTTTTCATCAGCAGACCATTCAAATGCAGCGACAGGCACACCCTTTTCTAAGGGATAACCTTCCATATCTCTAACATTCTTTACTTCTGAAGGACGCCAAGAATAACCGCTATAATACACATCTTGGTAAAGCGAACCGTCTGCAAAAACATACTCACGGCGATTATAACCAAATTGTCTAAATGCAGCGACAGGGATACCTAGGCTTACTGGATAAGCAACCAGATCGGTAATATCACGCTTCCATAGTGAAAAATTCCAATCAGAAGCAGAATCAAACTTAAACATTGAACCATCCGCATAAATTGCCAAGTGATAACGATAATCGTCAGAGTGTGGAACAATAGCTACAGGAACTCCCTTACCCAACTGAGCAGTTGTAGTTGATACTGTTTGCCCCGCATTCATTGACTGACTATTTAAATCTACAGCATATCCATAGCAATTTACAAACCCCATAACTGCTATTGCTGTAACTATACTCTTTACCCCTTTCATTTGGACTCCTGTTTTGTTGTTATTTAAAATCACAATAGCAAAGCATTGAGACCATTGTGACCATATTTAAAATACTGTGATTAATTGAGCTTGGTATAAGTGCTCGTTTTATTTAATGTTTTTCAGGTAGAAACATATAACATTGGCAGATGGTATAAACCCAGTAACAGTTGTTTAGCTAACAGGCGGTGGCAAGTAAGCTCGTGATCCGTCTCCAATGTTTGCATTAACACCAAAGGGAGTAAAAGCAAAACATAATACTCCCACCCACTTCACTTTCTTGATTATTTTACTGAAATTTAAATACCCCACACGATCCAAAAAAAAAATTTTACTCTAAACTTCACTGACACGCTCAAGTTATGGTGTAAGCATATCAATTAAACTTATAATATAAAGACAGATTAGGTTAATCACTGTTTACTTATCAACAAATTAGAGACAAATGAAATATTATGACTGCTAAGCAAAATAACACTTAAAATATTTTATAAGCCATATAAGGAGGTATTGATCGGTTGAATTAAACCATCAACTACCGAAAGTTTTGTTTGACAGTTTATAAAGCCACCAGCAATATCGACATCACATCTTTGCAAGATTGCTGAATATGGATTAGTAAGAAAAACTTGATTCCCTTGTTTGTTAAATGCAAGATCAAAGATACCATTTTGAGAAGTAAGCACATCGATACAATTTTGCAACTGCCCATTACCTGAATCAACTTCACATTTTTTTACCACACCAGCATCTGAGTCTGCAAAATACAAATATCCTAAGCTGCTATTAAACTTTACACCTACAACTTTAGACAGACTAATACCTTGACTTGCATTCATACAGTTTACTATACCACCAAGCTCAAGATCTAATTCACAAACAGCAATACTTCTACGAGCTGCATTAAAGACACTCGTACTCGAGTTTGCAACATACAAACGCTGATTGTTTTTATCATATGTCAGCGATAAAGGTTCAGAAAAATAGCTTTTGACAGAGTTATTTTCAACACATGACGTAAACTGACCAGACTGATCAATAGTGCAGCTGAAAATGTTATTGGCGTTTACGTCACTTATATACACCTTATCATTTATTATTAAAACATCGCTAGGCTGATCAAGCGTAACACCTATGGTATTTAAAGTTGTACAACCTTCAACATCACCTAGCCCAACATATTGGCAACTTTTTATATTTGTATTGCCAACTTCTAGAAGATAGACATCCGATTGATTAAATATAAACCTAAACCCATTAGTAACAACACCTGACATAATTTTACAACCATAAAAATCATTACTAGTCCGCTGGATATAACATTGACTAAAATTTGCTTGATTAAAATGACTAACAATTATAGTCTGCAGTTTCACATCTACTGTTTCACTTACCTCAACATTAGCCCCCTCTGCATAACTTAAACGATACACTATCGAAAAACTCCCTTGTTCTTTGGGGGTAAAAATGCCACTTATGCCACATGAAGCTTGAGGCATTAACGTATCAGATGTGCAGCTATTTTGTTGCTCAACAAACGCTCCATTTGCCATTGATATTGGCAATAAATTCACATTGGAGGCAGATAAAAGATCATTAGTATTGGTAAACTCAAAAGTCAAAGGATACGATTGAGTTAATAAAATCTCATCAGGCAATCCATTACTAACGCTACCGGTAACAATAACTGTAGTAGCAGTTGCTGTAGTACTTAACAGAATGTCAACTCCTTCTTTATATGATAAATTAACAGAAGCACTAATGCTTCCATCACTATTTGCAACTAACTTACCACTTACATAACATTTAGCTAATGCCGCTAGTGCGCTTGCATTACAGGTATTTTGTTGCAACTGAAAACCAGATGGCAGATTTAAAATGACGGTAACATCAGTTGCCCCAAACTGATCACTTTGATTCTCAAATTCAAAACTTACAGGATACTCAACACCTACTGCAATATTCTCAGGAAGACTTGTTAATACTTTGCCTATAATGTTTATATCAGCAACATGAGATGCTGTGCTGACCTGTACAGCTTGCCCCTGATCATACACCATAGCATAACTGACTGTATTCACCCCTTGAGCCTTCGGCAAATACTCGCCAATTATCTGACATGCTTGAAGAGGTGATAATTCATTGATGTTACATGAATTACTTATTTCAACATAACCGTCGGGAAGGCTTTTAATTAAAACCACTCCAGTTGCTGCCAAAACATCATTTGTATTTACAAAAGATAGACCCACAGGTAAAGGATCAATAATATCCTTTTCAATATTAATTGGTAAACCTTGTAGCAATGCCCCCACAACCACAACATCAGTAATATTTGCGTTTGTGACCAAGTTTACGTCAGAACCCTCATCATAAGATAGCGTATATTTAACGCTAATAGTACCCTTGTCAATATTTGCCTTAAACCAGCCATTAATCTGACACGATTCACCTTGATTTAATACGCTAATTAAGCTGCAAGTATTTGATGTTTCGACAAAGCCTAAAGGCAGTTGACTATTCACAACAATAGCATTTGCTTTTGCATCTTCAGCTTGGCTACTATTACTAAACAATATGCTATATTGATAAACTGTATCTTTCTCAAGATTGCTTGGTAAATCTTGTAAAATTTGCCCTATCACAGAAACAGATGTAACATAGGTTACCAAGTTTGAAATAATTGGCTGTCCCTCATTATAAAGAAGCTCATAGCCTAAATGAACGGAGCCGATTTCTTCAGCTATAAAGCTACCGATGATCTGGCAACCTGATAAGGGTTTAATTTCACCAACACAGGTGTTCTCTTCCTCAATAAAGCCATTTGGAACGTCTGCTTTAGTCGTAACATCTGTCATGGAATGGTTTGGGTTAGTATTAACAAAGTTAAAGATAACCGGATATTTTTTACCGAGCGTTGCATTACGGGGTAAATTACTATTTCCAGTGCTCGGTATAATTGGTTCAAACTTAGAAAGTATAATGGTTTGCGATTGAGCTGATATAACGGTACCAGAACCATCGGTAACAATAATAGACATTACATGTGTTTCATCAGTCATTAAATCTTGAGCATTATTAACGCAAGTAAATTCTTGTGAAGGCATATTTACAGAAATTTGAAGGGCTTCTGGCGTACAAACGATAGGGTTATTAGCATTTTGATCTATCATACTGATAGTGTAACGCTGATTACTGAAACTTAGTGAGTCTTGATTTGATGAGGCTAATCCTATAAATACACTCATTTCCTTCCCAAGGCCCATTACTTGTGGAGCATTAATATTTAACCTTAGTCTGCCATCAGTGAGTGAAGCATTCTCACCACCTGATCCACCACATGAACTGACCATAAAACAAAGCCAAACAAATAGGAAACGAAAAATTCCTTTCATCAAAAACACCTAAAAAAGACTTACAAACAAACGAGCGCATTATCTAAAATATGTTTGTTAATATAAACAATCTAATAGTTAACTATAATTTACATGACAACGACGTTATTGCGTGACGCGAATTAAAAACTCATCAATGCCACACCTAATCATCCGTTTTATGCAAAAAACAACGGTGAGTTTATAGCTATTGATGACGTTACTACTAGCGATGAGTTGATTGATCAACTAGGTAAATCGGTCAAATTAGTTTGTCCGGTAGATAAAAATAGAAGTTGTGGTCAGAAATATAATGACACGTTAAGTCCTGTTGAGGTTTACAACTTAGAGGTGTATAGGAAGCATGTTTATTATGTTGGTAAAAACAGTAGTATATTAACTCACAATGGATGTTTTGGATCATCTGATAAAGCTGCTGACTTTTTAGATGGTTTTGAATTTAGCAGGGATTCTGAATTTTTATATAGATACCCACGGGCTGAGCCCGTGGTACTTGAGCGGCAAGCCGCTGCATAACTACGTTATGCGTTACAGATCGAGTTCGATCTGACCTGAATCCTCTTGCCCTTGATGCTGTACATATTTCATAATCGTTTCTTCATCCACGTCTTCGACCGCATAGAATAGATGGGCGCAAACCAACAACAATATTAAAGGATGGTTTTAATGGCTCAAATAATAGAGTTCCAAATAAAGTATATGGCAACAAAACGGTATTCACTTCGACTGATCCTGTTCGTGGGTTAAAAGAGTACCTTGCTTTTGCGATGAGCAATGATTCTCACTTTAACATACGAGGTAGAGTTAGATCGGGAGGTTCAATGTATTCATGTGGGATTCTTTCTGAAGGATTGGAACGCACTCCATCTCCTAGGTATGGCTATGAAAGATATGTTAGGGGACCTATTGAGGCTCGAAGAATTGTTTACCTAGGAAAGTATAACAGTAGTAAGGCTTGGGATTTTACGTTTACACCATCTGGTTTTTTAAAAGAACATGAGGCAATTTTTAATGTATGGAATGGAGGATCTCTAACTACAACACAGTGGTAATATGTATTAGTCTAGATATAATCTGACACCGCTCTTGATTAGTGACATAGTAGAACACCAATTGCAACATTTATTGATGGGAAAAATCTCTGGAGAGAGAAGGCTGAAATGCTCAACCATATCTACACTTAATTCGTTATTTTGTCAAACTTTATGTCAATAGCTATTTCCTTTTTATACTCTTGATCATGCCAGCCTTGTACCACAGCCTCAAATTGACCTGTATAATAAGAGTCTGGCAACATTCTATATTCTTCAGACTTTTTATCTATCACAAACTGAAATTGCCCATAACCTCTATAACCAACATCTTCTAGCGCAAATTTATCCCCTCTATATTTCTTAAAACCATGAATTTTAATCATATGCATTTGATTTTTAATGTCATACACTTTTACAAATAGAGTTGTTCCAATGTTGGTTGCCACTCCCGAGGTCTCACTGTTTGGATGCCGAGGGCCTGATGAAGATACAATATTATCTTGCTCTGGTATATAAATATAAACACTTGAATCACCAGATGGTGTAAAGGTACTGAAGTTGTCAGACCAATATATGCCTGGTGTTATTACATCAATTGAAACTCGATTAAACTTATGATTCTTGTAGATAAATCTAGTCTTGGTATTACGAGTTGACTTTATCTTATCACCGTTAATAATTAAGTAATTATCCCAACCTGACTGATCAAAAAATATAAATTCTTGACCTTCTTTAAGTTCTATGTTTTGGGGGATTTCAAATGTACTAGCATGATTGTTATCCGATGTTACGAGCATAATTCCATGATGCTGTTGAAACAAATCATTTATTTTATCTGGGTTACTTGATAAATCTTGCAGCTCATTTTTTGTATCAATAACAATAAATTTATCAATATTTTCAATTTCCGGATGCTGTTGATAAAACCTTCCATTTTTATACTTGAATGTTGTACTACTATAACGTTCGGGAATGATTTTTTGATTTCCATTAAAAGTAACCGAGGTTTCATACCCCGCATCTCTGATAAAAGTAATCTTCTGTCCATTTGTTAACTGTACATCCTGAGGTAATTCCAAACTTTGTATCCAGTTATGGTCTGATGTTTTAAAAGTTACATTTGTATGAGTCATCAAAAGCTCTTTAAGCCTCAACGAATCCGAAGTAAAAAATTCAAGATCTTCTTTTTTATCAATAATATACTCATTAGCATTAATGCCAGATGACCCCTTATACTTGTACATTTGATTTATTGCATTAACGTCTCCTGCGCTAACATGATTCACTTGCCCAATTTCATTCAAATCAACATACAAAGGCGTTAATGTTGGTTGCCCATTCTTACTAAATGCATAGGCATTACTATGCATAATTGACTGATAATCATAATACCCGTAACTTGCATGTGCACCGTTCAGAGCATGATCAAATTTATTAGGGTGATCCATAGACACATTTTCCCAATTAACAGTTACAAAATCATCTCTATCAATCCTTGTTTCTTCTCTTAGAAGTCCTAATCCACTACCTATGAGTTTAAGTATTGTTCTCTGATCACACATTTCAGCAAATGTGCCCTTACCATAACCGGTGCTCGTCGTAATCCCAATAGTTGATTTGCACTCAGGCTTGCTTGTGGAGAATATTGCGTAATGTTCCCCATCCGGAACAGTCTCATCAATCATAGGACCTGTATACTCAACGAAATTGATTCCAGTTTTAACCTTCCATTCATCCATTGCTGAAAAAATTCTTTGTTTTAATTCAGTACTTCCTTCATATGGTTGAACAAATGTATAATAAACAGTTTTGTTTTTCCATAGACGACCTAATATTAAAGGGCTATAGCCAACACCTCTATTATCAGCCTGAGATGCCCGTAGCGCATCCTCTGCACTACCTATTATGAGATCGCCATCAATAACAGCATCACCATCAATAATTTCATATGTAATTTTTTGGTTATTATAGCCAGCGCCATTAACAAAAGTTGTTAGTTGCTTTTGGAAAGCAACTAACGGAGATGATGATAACACTCCAGTTGCAGTTAGTAAAAAGATCAATTTATTTTTCATTATATAAAACTCCTATATTGTATAATTAAAATACAAGAGTTAACACCCCCAACCCAAACGACAATACCAATTTTAAAACCCAATATGCAAATAAAATTTCGATCATGAAACCTCAGTCGGGCAGATGGTATTAGCTAGGGAAGTATTAACTGTTTGCTCCAGTTTATTTTACAAAGTCAAGATCAAGAGTAACTTCTTTTTGATATGCTTGATTATCCCATTCTTGAACAATAAGTTTAATTTGGCCTGAATAACGCCCATCGTCGAGCTGTTGATAAGCCAAAGTATCCCGATCAACTCCAAACACAAAGCTTCCATATCCAGGTAATACAGCATTTTCAATCGCATAGCGAGAATCATCATTCTTCTTATAGCCTATTATATCAACAGTATGACTTTTGCCATGGCCATCCTTTACATTAGCGCTAAAAGTTGTAACACCTTTCTTATACTCCCATATTTCCTGACTAGAATCACGCAGACCTGATGAGCTAACAACAGACTCCTGCTCGGGAATATAAATAAATACTGATGAATCAGACAAATGCGTCATATGAGAAAAATTAGGTGAAACCTGATTTAGACGAATAACATCTGATGTTATTAATTTAAATTGACCCGCTGTATACTTTAACTTCAAGCTTTCATTTCTATCAAGATCTATTGATCTATTGTTGAAACTCACTTTAACGGAGGTTTCTCCTTGTCGCAATACAATAAGCTCTTGCCCCTCGTTAACAACAAGATCATCTAGAATCTTTAGATGAGACAAATCCCCATCAGAAGCAACTATGAGCACGTTAGCACTATCAGCGAGAATATTTCCTAATACTGCAGGGTTCTCTGAAACCCATTGAAGAACAGAAGCATCATCAACGATAAGAGAGTCATCTTCGCTAATTAAATTGTCATAAACCTGTTGAAACTTTCCATCTGTATAACGAAGTAAGACCTCAGTATATCTATTTAATACAAGCGATTTATTATCAAAAGTAAGCTCAGTAGACCACCCTGCGTCACGAACAAAGCGCAGCTCTTTACCATCAGATAGCGATAAGTCATCAGGCAATGCTAACTTCTCAACCCAATTACCATCAGACGTCCTAATGACTACGGTATCAGCATTAACAAATATATCTTCCAATATATATGAATTAGCTGCTATGTCATTTAGTTCTTGTTGCGAAGCTATTTCATACTCAGCAAGATTTTCTATAACCTCAAGAGTTAGAATAACTCTATCCAAGAAAAAGCTATTCTGCCCATAACTATCCTGCCCATATTGTTTGTACCTATAGATATCCATATCGCTAACGATGTAGGATTCTCCTTCTTCAGGATAATACCATCCATGGATCTCAAATGTCCCCGTCTTATTTGCACGAAACTTAATACTTGCTGCATCTGACGCTACTACACCATCCTTATGAGTAATATCGACATTAAGACTTACATCTGTTGAAGTCCAATCCCCATCAAGTCCCCACATAATTGTTTTACCTTCAAACCCACCCTCACTGCCAGATTTAGGCTTAAATACTGCTGTATACTCTTTATTAACTTGGATTTTGCCCAATTCAAGTGTATCTTGCACTACAATTTCTGCTTCTTTGGCTGGAGCCATGCATGAAACATAATAACCATGTATACTCTCTTTAATATTAGTCGGTATTCGATGTGATTTAAAATCATAAATATGTATAAAGAAATTATCTCCAGGTCTATACATATTTTGCTCATCTTCATATGCACTTCTTGATACATAATTTTGCTGTTTAGGCCATCGCGAATCTAATGATGTAAAAACACCCAAAACACCTAAGTATTCTGAAGTTGAAGGAACTTGCCAATTATCAACCCCTCCAAACTTATTCGATGCCAATACAGAGCACCAATTAGCTGCTGCGTGAAAGTCATGTTTGCCGGTTACATAGTCAACTGTTCCTGGCACCTTGACACCTGAAAGAAAGGTGACAAAAGACGCAGAATATTCTTCAGAACCCTCATTAATAATACCAATGTAGGTATCTTTTTTATCAACTGCCGGACCTATAACTCGTGGATACTCCGCTTGTTTAATTCCAAGTCGCTCTACAAGTTCTTTGGTTGGTGGAGTCGTGAACATATTACCCGCTCTATCTGTCACTATTGCGACACAGCTTTTCTCAGATGAATAAATATCACCAAACTCATCACATACAGCTATATCCTGATAATCAAGACCATTTATATTGGCCTGAGATAAAACAGGAAGTGACAAGCCCATTAACATTAAACACCCATGAATAGGTTTCATTTTCTTAAATAACATATGCTATATTTCCCCTTAATAATATAACTCAATTAACACATTTAAACGTCACAGTAGAATTTTTGTCATCTACCGTGCATACTTACGATATTAGTAGGAACCACCCTTACGAACCGGCATAAGGTATGAAAGCCCGCCTAAGTTGCCCTTGCCTTTTTTAACCTGATATAGGTCAACGACCCACATGTTATATGAGTTATATTTATCTGATGTCCAAATGATTGGCTGATCCAATTTAGATTCTTTCGCCTCGACGCTAAAGCCTTCCCACTTAAAGTAACTGATAGGAGAAGAACAACCTAGATCACTGCCGCAAGCACCTGACTTACTCCAATCAGAGATTAACTCATCAACCTGATCCATTGAGGGGATGCTCCAACCATCCAAGCCACATATTTTATTTTCATTTAAATATTTCACAGCTGCGTCATAAGTTGCCATACCAGGGTATCTACTATTGCTAGGATCAAGCGCTGGATCTTTTATCCATTTTGAGTACCATACATCTCCAGTTTCACTGTCATAAACACAGTCCTTTGAATCTATAGGATCCTTGATTATTGTAAATCTCAGCTCACCTGCTCTTGAAACTGCAAATGTAATATTTTCTGAAACTGAAGAAACACCGACCGTATCAGTAACTTTTAACTGTAGTTGATATGTATTATTTCCCTGAGTATATGCTGGAGCAGTAAAGGTTGGCGTTTCAATATTCACCTCATCCAAATAAGCGCTTCCACTACCTAGCCATTCATAGCTAGCAATTGAGCGAGTACCATGCGCTATAACAGTTGGACTAATGACCACTGATTGATGCTCTGCAACCTCTAAATTAGAGTCTTTCAATTCTATCGTAGGTTTCAAGTTATTATCCGGCTTTACGGTATATGTTGCCACTGAAGAAGCGCTACTAATACCCGAGCTATCGACAACTACTAAGTTAAGCTCATAAACATCATTTGTACCACCGTAAGCCGGTGCCGTGAAACGAGGCGTTTGACTTGCTTTATTATCCAAGTATTGAGCACCAGAGCCAGTCCATTCATAACCAATAATCGTTCTATTGCCCTTACTTTCTCCTTTAGAAGTTACGGTGATAGCATCACCTTCAGTGATTACTTGATCTGGTCCTGCATTAGCTATTGGTGTAAGCTCTGGATTTGCTGTAACAGTATATTGATACTGAATCTGATTCACTCGACCAAGAGCATCTTCGACTTTTGCGACAATAACGTATTCATTATTGCCATTGATGTAGTCAGGTGCTGTAAAGGTTGCACGCGATTGATCCTGAGCATTAACCTCAATTTCAGAAGCTCCTGACCAAGAATAGGTATATGGCTCAGCGCCTCCGGACACATTAACGCGCATAGTAGATTGCTCACCTTCTTGCAAGGCACCTTCCGAAGTACCGTCGGCAACAATAAATAACTTGGCGTCATCTCTTTCAACTTCATAAATCACACTCGAAATACCAGTATTACCTAAATCATCAGTTACTACCACTGTAAACTCATAGGCATTGTTAGTTTCTTGATACTCCGGCGCTATAAAGCTAGCTTGTTTCTGGTCAGCACCATTAATCGCTATGCCTTGGTCATTTGTCCACTTATAAGTATATGGCGCTTGACCATTTTCCACTGTCACAGAAAGATTAGCCGCTCTGTCTTCTACCACTTTTCCGCCGATACCTGCATCCACTATTAAGCTTTCTACACTTTTTTGTGTCACCGTATACGTGGTTGTCGTTGTTTGCTTTCTTTGTGCTGCGTCTGTCACCATTGCAGTGAAAATATATTCATTACTCTGGCCTTCTTTATAATCAGGTGCTACAAAGCTAGCCTCTCCTTTACTGTCATCAGAATGCGTTATTACAACGCCATCACTACTTAACCATGAATACTTATATGGCTCATCACCACCACTTGCTGTTGCATTTAAAGCACCAACTTCACCTTCAATTAACTCCCCGCCATTATCAACATCAATCGCCAACAAATCATTATTTGGAATGACCATATAGCTTGTTGTATCTCTACCGGTTATCCCATGGTTATCAGTTGCAATCAATACAAGTCCGTACTCATTATCACCATCAATGCTATATGCGGGTGCCTTAATGGTAGGTTCAATACTATTTACATCATTAAGGAACTTACTACCTACGCCAGCCCACAGGTTTGATTCAATTATTTTACCCTCGGCTGCCGTGATTTTAGAGCCCACAATTTGCTTACTTTTACCTTCTTCAATTTCTAATACAGCAGAACCTATCGCTACGACTGGGCGAGCACTATCTGGTACGTTGGTATCATTTATCGGCAAATATGCATAAGGTGTTGATTTAGCATACGAGCTCCAAACACCCGTCATCATATTTAAGACTTCAGCATTATTAGCATTTCCTTTACTCTCAGTAGCGCTCCAAGAATGCTGGGCTAAATCAGTAAAACCTTGGGACTCCAAATACTCATTTGGCTGTTTGTAGCCACCATCGTTCCACCCTACAATCAACTGACTTAAAGCAGCTTGTTCAGGTAACCGCCATCCAGTTAATCCGCAAACGCTCTCACTAGAGCTTGCATCATATGGAAACTTAGTCATTGCATCCACCCAACTTCCTGCATATAAAGAACCATTTTTATGCCAGATCAAGCCAGTTTGGGTATCGAGCAAGCAATCTGTATCCTTGTACTGCACAAATCGATCTGTTGCCTCACTAGATATAGATAGACCACCTTCAGTCGCTGCATATGCCACATCTGACAGTATTGAGATATCATTAATTTTTGAACTTGCTAGACCATTATCAGCATTGTGAAATTTCCAGTTATTTCCTAAATCAGTCGATAATGCAACACCTGCATCCGTTGCCACAATAACCTGACCATTGCTAGCAAATACACTGGCAATATTATTACTAGGTAAACCACTGCTCGTATCCTTTCGCACCCATTTAATATCATCTTCTTCATCTTCTTCTAACTTGCGATACTCAAATACGTAAAGTCCACTCGTGCTCGCCCCATATATGACATTTGCGTTCGCACTAAAGCTGTTGATTAGAGTATTTGGTTGTCTAAGCATTTTTTCACAGCTTTCACCTTGATAACAAGCCCATACATTCCCTGTTTTTCCAGAGGAGGCAAACTCCAGACCATTTACCATATCTGGATAGTACTC
>NZ_JBXTEF010000131.1:0-8267 GCF_057495195.1 Cysteiniphilum sp.
GCCTGCAATACAATTGCTCAAAAGACTCAAAAACTTCTTCGCCATTGAACACCGCAAAATGATTTACGAGCGGTATAAAAATAAAAATCGTCAATTGCCTTTCACAAAAAATTCTTTAGAATAAGGTAACCTCGGACAACGTGAAATTTCAATGATTAATCATCGCGAGCAATTCAAGCATATTCAAAAAGTTTTACTATTAGGTTCTGGCGGAATCCGCATCTCACAAGCAGGTGAATTTGATTATTCCGGATCGCAAGCTATTAAAGCGTTAAAAGAAGAAGGCATCAAAGTTATCTTGGTTAATCCCAATATTGCCACCATTCAAACCGATCCTGGTATGGCGGATGAAGTCTATTTTGAGCCATTAGATTTGGCGCATGTGACTAAAATTATTGAGAAAGAAAAACCCGATGCAATCATGCTAAGCTTCGGCGGGCAAACGGCATTAAACTTAGGCCTTAAACTTGAAGAAAAGGGTATTTTAGCACTGCATAATGTCAAAGTGCTAGGCAGCTCAGTACAAACGATCAAAGAAGCTGAAGATCGCGGGCTTTTCAAAGATAAGTTAGATGAGATTAATGTTAAAACCGCGAAGAGTTTTGTTGCAACAACGTTAGAAGAATCTTTAGCCGCAGCAAAGGAAATAGGCTTTCCATTGATGATGCGTTCAGGCTTTTCATTGGGAGGATTAGGTTCAGGGATCGTTACAACGGAAAGCGAACTTAAGCATCGCGTCACCGAAGTATTAAATGCTACCTCACAAGTATTGATTGAAGAGTGTCTACTAGGATGGAATGAGTTTGAATATGAAATTGTGCGCGATATGGCAGGCAATGTACTGACCGTATGCAATATGGAAAACTTTGATCCTATGGGGATCCATACCGGTGAAAGTATCGTTGTTTCACCATCGCAATCCCTTAACAATGAAGAGTATCATCGCTTACGTAAGATCGCGATTGATGTGGCTAATCACTTTGAGATTATCGGTGAGTGTAATATTCAATATGCATTTAATCTCGAGACGTCAGATTATCGCGTAATTGAGATTAACCCACGTTTGTCACGTTCCTCAGCTTTGGCGTCAAAAGCGACAGGCTACCCACTAGCCTTTATCGCGGCGAAATTGATTTTAGGTTATAACCTGCATGAATTACAAAATGCGGTAACTAAGAAAACCTGTGCGTATTTTGAGCCAGCACTTGATTATATCGTTGTTAAGATTCCACGTTGGGATACGCATAAGCTTAAAAAAGCTGAGCGCTTTATCGGGACTGAAATGAAGTCTGTCGGCGAGGTGATGGCTATTGGTCGATCATTCCCTGAAGGCCTACAAAAGGCTGTAGGCATGCTTAACATTGGTGCGGCGGATTTATCGGATTATCCTTTTGAGATTCCGGATCTTGAGCTTGAAATTGAGCGCGCGACTGATCGCAGGATCTTTGCGTTACATCGCTTTTTTGTGCAAGGTGGTGATATAGAGAAAGCCTATCAGTTATCAAAGATTGATAAGTGGTTTTTAAACCATATGCATACGATTGCTGAAATGGAAAACCGCTTAAAGAATTTAAACAATCCACTGACGAAAGAGTTGTTAAAAGAAGCCAAAAAACTTGGGTTTTCTGATAAGTCCATTGCACGTTTCCGTGAGATGGATGTGCAGGCTTTGCGTGCTTGGCGTATCTCACAGGGTATCGTGTCTTATGTCAAACAAATCGATACTTTAGCAGGTGAGTTTGAAGCAGAGACCAATTATCTATATATGACGTATCATGGGATTGAGCATGATGTCAAACCGTCTGAAATCGAGGCAAGCCTAATTATTGGTTCTGGTCCTTATAGTATCGGTTCATCAGTTGAGTTTGACTGGTGTGGCGTGACGACGGCACATACGTTGAAGAAACTGGGTGAGTCACCAATTATTATTAACTCAAACCCTGAGACGGTCTCAACTGATTATGATGAGTCTGATCGTTTGTACTTTGAGCAATTAACATTTGAGCGTGTACAAGATATTGCTGATTTTGAAAATCTAAAAGGGATTGTAGTCTCTGTGGGTGGGCAAATTGCCAATAACTTGGTCGTGCCATTGGCAAGAGCTGGTTATCCGATTTTAGGCACTTCACCGCAGAATATTAACAAAGCAGAGAATCGCGCGATATTCTCAACGATGTTGAATGATTTAGGTATTGACCAACCAGAATGGCAATCGGTAACAACGCTGGAGAAAGCCAAAGAGTTCTCAGATAAGGTTGGTTACCCCATTTTGGTGCGTCCATCGTATGTGCTATCAGGGGCGGCGATGAATGTGATCTACTCAGAAGATGCACTTGAGCAATACTTGGCAGAAGCAACTTCGGTATCACCTGAGCATCCTGTGGTTATTTCGGATTTTATCAATAATGCTAAAGAGCTTGAAATGGATGGTGTGGCTGAGAATGGTGAAATTGTTATATATGCGATTTCTGAGCACGTTGAGAATGCCGGTGTTCATTCAGGTGATGCCACGATTGTGCTGCCACCACAAAATCTATATCTTGAGACGATTCGTCGAGCTAAACGTATTACCAAGAAGATTGTTAAAGCATTAAATATCTCAGGACCTTTTAATATTCAATTTATCGCTAAAGATAATAACCTTAAAGTGATTGAGTGTAATCTACGCGCTTCAAGATCTTTCCCGTTTGTCTCGAAAGTCACAGGACATAACTTTATTGAAATCGCAACAGAAGTAATTATCGGTAAATATAAGAAAAAGCGTTATAACACGCTCGATCTTGACTATGTCGGTGTTAAAACATCACAGTTTTCGTATAACCGCTTAAAGGGCGCGAACCCTGTGGCTCACGTTGAAATGTCTTCTACTGGTGAAGTCGGATGTATTGGCTATGATCTATTAGATGCGTTTTATAAGTCATGGCAAGCGACAGAGATGTTTGTTAAACGCAAGAAAATACTTCTATCAATCGGTGGTGATAAAAAGGTTAAACTCATGCCTGAAATCAAGCGTTTGCATGAGCAAGGTTGGGAGATTTATACCACAACCGGGACACATCAATATTTAAGTGATTTGGGTGTTGAAACGAAATTAACCCACAAAATCAGTGAATCAGAAGCGCCTAATGTTGAAACGGTGATTGCTGATCATTGTGTTGATTTGATTATCAATATTCCACGCCGCCAGCAACATGTCAGTGATGATAATGTATCTGATGGCTTTAAGATTCGCCGTCTTGCAGTTGATCACCATATCCCACTGATTACTAATTTGCAGATTGCTGAATTGACGTTACGTTCATTGGCTGAGTTGCATGATGCGCCAATTCACGTGAAATCGTGGCGAGAGTTTATGGAGACTCGTGCTTGATTACATTACAAAATATCTCATTACAGCGCGGCTTAAAGACATTATTTGATGATGTGAGCTTCGCAATTTATGATAAGCAAAAAATCGGTCTTGTTGGTGCTAATGGCGCGGGCAAGACCTCATTATTTATGCTCTTAGCTCAAGGCTTGCAGGCGGATCAAGGTGAACTTGAGATTGCTAAGGGCACGCGTATTGTGACGGTTAAACAAGAAGTTGATGATTTAGAGACTTCGGTTGTGCGCTATGTTATGCAAGGCAATGCCGAGTTACATCGATTAACGGTGGCAATGGAGCAAGCGCTCGCTGATGAGGCTTATGAAGAGCATGCGCGATTGCATGCTGATTTTGAAGCATTAGGTGGTTATCAACTGGAGTCACAAGCCGCGCAATTGTTAGATGGCTTAGGCTTTGAACCAAAGCAGTTGCATGAACCAGTGAAATCGCTCTCAGGTGGTTGGCGTATTCGCTTGAATTTAGCGCAAGCTTTATTACAACAAGCTGAAATATTGCTGCTAGATGAGCCAACAAACCATTTGGATTTAGATGCGGTAATGTGGCTTGAGCGTTATTTACAAAATTACCAAGGTGCGATTGTCCTTATCTCACACGATCGAATATTTCTCGATAATGTCGTTGAGCGAGTGTTGTATATTGAAAATAAAGGCATTGATAGTTACACAGGTAACTATTCATCTTTTGAAAAGCAATATCATGAAAAACGCTTGTTGCAACAAAAAGCACATGTTAAACAACAGCAGAAAATTGCCCATTTGGAAAGTTTTGTTAATCGCTTTAAAGCCAAAGCATCCAAAGCAAAACAAGCACAATCGCGCGTTAAAATGCTTGAGAAAATGCAGCGTATTGAAGCGGTACATGATAAGCAAAACTTTAGTTTTAACTTTGCTGAGAACACTAAGATGCCAACAGGCAGTTTATTGACACTTGATAATGGTGTGTTGGGATATGGCGATAAAGTTATTTTAAACGATCTTAATACCATGATTTTGCCAGAAATGCGTATTGGCCTTTTGGGTAAAAATGGCGCTGGGAAATCAACCTTTGTTAAAGGCTTAGTTGGCGATTTAGCATTATTACAAGGGCAGAGCAAAAAACACCCAGATCTCAAGATCGGCTATTTCGCACAGCATTCGTTAGATGCGCTTGATTTTACAGCCTCTGCCTTAACACACATGAAGCGTTTGGATGCGAAAATTACCGATGAGCAGGCACGCAAATTTTTAGGTCGATTTAACTTTAGTAATGAAATGGCGTTATCGGCAGTTGATGGTTTCTCAGGCGGTGAGAAGGCGCGCTTGGCACTTGCATTAATCGTTTATCAAAAGCCTAACTTTTTACTTCTAGATGAGCCGACAAACCATTTAGATATTGAAGTGCGTGAAGCCTTGGCATTCGCATTACAATCTTTTGATGGCGCTTTGGTGTTGATATCGCATGATCGTTATTTGCTAGAAAGCACGGTTGATGAATATTGGTTAGTTGATCAAGCTCAGGTGTCTACTTTTGATGGTGATTTAACGGATTATTATCAATATGTGCTTGAGCAAAAGAAAAAAGATAAGCAAAAAGTGGCTTCTAATGCTGTAGATAATAAAGACCCAAAAATAGCAGGGATATCAGAGAGGCAAGAAAAAAAAGAGACGCAAGAAGCGCAAGAAACGCCAAAAAATAAGAAAGAATCACGCCAACTACGCGCGCAATTACAAGCAAAACTAAAGCCACTTATCGACAAAATTAAAAAAATTGAAAAAGAAATGGCTAAGCTACAAGCGCAAAAAGAAGCGTTGGATCTCAAGCTTCAGGATGAAGCGACTTATCAGGATAAGGCGCAACTCAATGAGCTACTCAAAGCACATCAGCAAATACAAGTCGAGCTTGAGGAAAAAGAGCTTGTTTGGCTTGAGTTAAATGAGCAATTAGAGCTTTCAAGTTAGATAATGGTAGGCCTTAGAGAGACCTGGACAATTAACTAAATTCGTAACTATTCAGTGGGTTTGATTTTGATAATCGCTCTATCTGTTATTGGTTATCAAATTTGCTAAAATCTTCACAAGCTGCTTTGTAAGCCAGCATTAAGAAATGATTTATGATGGGTATATGTCATCAAGCGCAACTATGTTATGATGCCGATGCGTTTAATTTGACGGATAACTAGATGTATCGACCGTTGCCATTGTTTATTGGTTTGCGTTATTTGCGCGCGAAAAAGAAAAATCAGTTTATTTCGATTATTTCAGCGATTTCATTTATTGGAATTGCGTTAGGTGTTGCTGTGTTGATCACAGTAATGTCAGTGATGAATGGCTTTGATGAACAAATCAAAGATCGTATTTTGATGATGGTGCCGCCAGTTAAGGTTTACCAAGCAGGTGGTAAGCTATATAACTGGGAGAGTTTAGCGCAAACACTGGAGCAAAAAGATAAGCGTATTTCAGGTGCGGCTCCAATTATCGAAGGGCAAGGGATGTTATCCGCTAATGCCACTAATGCTTTTGCTGCGATTCAAGGAATTGACCCAAAATATGAAGGATCAGTAGTACCAATTGCTGAGCATATGCAGCAAGGGTGTTTATCATCATTGCAATCGGGTAAGTTTAATATCATTCTGGGTAAGTATTTAGCAGACTCATTGGGCGTCAAAGTTGGGGATAAAATTACCCTTATTGTGCCACAAGCAAATCTAACACCAGTCGGCATGATTCCACGCTTAAAGCAGTTTAAAGTCTCAGGCATTTTTAGTGTCAGTTATCAATATGATAGTTATTATGCGTTGGTTAATATCAATGATGCCGCTAAATTATTCCAAATGGGCAACTCAGTTAGCGCTTTGCAGCTTGGGGTCAAAGATATTTATCAAGCACCGTTCTTAAAGGAGACGTTAAACACGAAAATATTGCCAGATTTTTATATGGCGCGCGATTGGACGGATGAGAATAAGAGCTTCTTTCAAGCATTGCAAATGGAAAAAACGATGATGTTCTTTATTTTGATGCTGATTATTGCCGTGGCAATTTTTAATTTATTATCGTCGCTTGTGATGGTTGTTACTGATAAACGTTCAGATATTGCTATTATGCGCACCTTAGGCATGTCATCACGGCAAATTATTATGACCTTTATTATTCAAGGATTAGCAATTGGTGTGATTGGTACGATTATTGGTATTCTTTTAGGTGTCGTATTATCGCTTAATGCGACAGAAATTGTTAATTGGATTCAGGTAGTATTCCATGTGCAGTTCTTAAGTCCAAGTGTATATCAAATTGATTTTATTCCATCAAAGCTCGTTATGGGCGACTTAGTGCATGTAGCCATTGCATCACTTATTTTAAGTTTCTTAGCGACACTTTATCCAGCGTGGAGTGCTTCAAGAGTTCAACCCGCGGAGGCGTTGCGTTATGAGTGATTTACAACTTG
The DNA here is from genome assembly GCF_057495195.1 of Cysteiniphilum sp. Lineage (NCBI taxonomy): Bacteria > Pseudomonadati > Pseudomonadota > Gammaproteobacteria > Thiotrichales > Fastidiosibacteraceae > Cysteiniphilum > Cysteiniphilum sp. The sequence continues at coordinate 6,806 of NZ_JBXTEF010000131.1, forward strand.
ATCAGTATGCTATCTTTTGTGAGGGTGTTGATAAAGTTTATAAAGAAGGTAAGCTTGAAACCGGTGTCTTGCATGGCATTGATTTGCGTGTTGAGTATGGACAAAAGGTTGCAATTTTAGGGCAATCTGGCTCTGGCAAAACCACGCTTTTGAATATGCTCGCGGGTCTTGATTCGCCAAGCAAGGGTCAAGTTTATCTTGCGGGAAAACGCATGGATGCACTATCACCCAATAAACGTGCCTTGCTAAGAAACAGGCATTTAGGTTTCATTTATCAATTTCATCATTTATTGCCTGAGTTTAGTGCGCAAGATAATGTGATGTTGCCATTGATGATGCGTAAAGATATTGCTAAAACGAGAGCACAAAGAGATGCTGTGCAAATGCTTGAAGCGGTGGGACTCGCGCATCGCATTAAACACAAGCCTAGTACATTATCAGGTGGTGAGCGTCAACGTGTTGCTATCGCGCGTGCTTTAGTGACTAAGCCGAGTTGTATTTTGGCTGATGAACCAACTGGTAATCTTGATGCAGAGAACTCTGAGAAAGTATTGCAATTAATGCATCAATTGAGTAATGAGTTTAAAACTGCATTTGTTGTTGTAACACATGATGAGCGCTTCGCTCGCGAAATGGATAAGGTATATCGACTTACGGATGGGCGTATAGAGTAGTTGGTTTAAATATTAATACTTTACCTTCAAAGTCTTTCCCATACTTCAAAATCAAAATCACATTCATTGTTCTGATCTTTATGATAACTGCGTTGTCCAATGCGCTTAAATTCTTTTTCTTGCCACTGTGGGAAAAAAGCATCAGCCTCTTTTAATGCATGGACTTTGGTAATGTATAATCGATCGACAAAGGGTAAGAACACACTATAGATCTCAGCGCCGCCGATGATAAATATCTCATAATGTGGTTTGTCTTTCGCTAGATTAAGAATATGCTCAATATCATGAACGATCGCACACTTGTCTTGTGTGTAATCTTTTTGGCGTGTAAGGATGATATTTTTTCGATTAGGTAGCGCGCGTCCAATCGAGTCAAAGGTCTTGCGACCCATGACGATATAATTGTTTTCAGTTAGCTTTTTAAAGTTTTTCAAATCATCAGACAGTTTCCAAGGTAAGCTGTTTTTAATGCCAATGCCTTGTTTTTGATCATATGCAACGATAATTGATAACATAATGGATTTCTCTTTTTAGTCATTAAAATCAATGGAAGGCATTGTAGCGCAAAATTCAGCAAGATTGGGCATGAAATTGTATTTAATGCAAACAACTAAAGCCTTTATTTGTCTAGTTTGTAGCCTTTTTGGCGGATGCAATAAATTATTCAAAAAAGTGCTTGACCGAGTTGGGTAAATCCGCTTTAATATGCGGCATTGGCCAGATAGCTCAGTCGGTAGAGCAGAGGACTGAAAATCCTCGTGTCGGCAGTTCGATTCTGCCTCTGGCCA
>NZ_JBXTEF010000132.1:0-3483 GCF_057495195.1 Cysteiniphilum sp.
TCTGTTTATTCTAGCAATAACACACTACATCAATATTAAATTTAAATTGACACAGTTTTATGAACACTCCCTTTAAAACACATCAAGGGCTCCTTAGTTTGATTGATACTATTGTTCTGGCTAAAGCTAAAAACTATGGAATTGATGTAATAATTTTCATAACGACCTCCTCTGTATTAATTTGTAAGTTAAACATACCCGTACGGAATCAATCTTTCATCATTAATTCTATTGTAAAAAGGTTTACCACACCTGCCAAAGGTAATAAAGTCTCCATCAGACAAATATAAGCCACCTTTAATATAATCAATTGCTTGACCTTGTTCATGTAGAAGCTCACCGGTTGAAAAATCTAAAAGGTATATATTTCTGGTGTAACTTATTAAAATGATATACTTTTTATTATCATCCCATATCATATCTTCAACAGTATTGGGCAAATCAATTAAACAGCTAAACTCCGATTTGCTAATAGAATATTTCATGAGGCGACTGCTGCGTGAAAAAAGCAAGGTGTCTTCATCTATAAAGCGCATACGTTTTATGAAGCCCATTTCGAATTCATGTTTATTTGTCTTATGAGTCTTAAGATTAAGGGAATATATGTTTCTTTTGCGATCTGCAAAGTAAATTTCTGGTGAGTTAGGTCTATATGCTAAAGCCCATAAAGACGTGTTTGATTGATATAGTATCTCACTTTCCTCAGAATCAATATTTAGCTTAATTAATTGACCGTTCTCACATACAAAATAAATGAGGCTTTTATCATAAAAATCGTAGGTAATATCACGAATAGCTGAGAAAGCTTCAAATATAAGTTTTGCTCGATTGCCATCAAATGCAAAAAGTTTTCCATTGGTTCTTGCAAAAAAAATCTTTTCCTCACCTGTGCAAATAAGTCTTTTAGTATAAGAAAATTCATTATCATTAATTTCAATTCTCTTTACTTTATAGTCGTACTTCAAAGCTTGTTCATTATAATATCGCGGCATATATTGATAAAAATAATTTCCTTCTCCAGCTAGAATAAACCCATCTTTGTATTTATCTGCTGTCCATAATGCATCAGGGGTATCCTTATAGTAAGCAATAACCTCTGAAGTTAAAATATTAATTTTATATATTCCACCATTTCGACATTGGACAATCATTACATTGCAATCTTTTTCTAATACTTTTATCCATCTACATTTAAAAGGAGCTTCCCATACTGTCCTAACCAATGAACCATCTTCTATATTGATTTCTTTTATTGTTCTATCAAAAGATGAAATATAGGCTTTCCTTGATGTTTTATTATATGTGATATGCTCAAGGTGATCTATAGCAACTAACTCACCGATATAGACCGGCTCATCTTGATCTATATTAATTGCTATTACACGCCCACAATCATTGGCAACTAAATATATAAAATCATTCAAAGGCTCGATCCAATGCGTTCCATCATAACCAACATATTTATGTATTTCCCAAGTTCTTAGTACTTTACGCTTATTTGATAAAACTATATCGCCACTATTTGACATTGTAAAAAGCAACTTGCCACAGTTAGCATATCTACATGCAATAAAATCCCAGTTTCCATGAAATCTATGAGACCATAAAATTTTATATTCAGTTTCATTATAACTTATTTCTATCGTTGCAGATGACCCTCCACGGGTAACTATTTTTCTTTCACTTGGATGAAATGCAATAGACTGAGAAGTTGTAACTGTTCTATCATACATATCTTTAGCAGGGGATATCCTCCTTACGCATATATGATGTAATAGTTGAAGCAGACCATCATTATTATATTTATAGATAGATACATAGTTATCTAAACCCAACACACAAATATGATTATACTTATTATGTGAGCAAATAGCACTTATACTTCCATTGTGATCTTTTACACTCGATAGAAGTGATAGAGTTTCAATATCAAAGGTAAATATGCTCCCTGTATATGTCCCACAAAACATGTGATTTTCATTTCTAGATATTGCAAATGAGTCTATTTTATTTGAAGAATACATAGTAACTTACATCCATAATTTAATTATACTTATCTTCGGCTAAACGGAATCCCATGACATAAATATCCTTAGAAAATCGCCCGTGTCTTCTTGTTGTTCGGGCTAGGTCATGATGCCGAGTAAAAGACCCGCCTCGTGCAATACGATATTCATCGATATTACCCAAATCATCAACTACCGCTCTCCCATTAGGGTATGGGCGATAATAATCTTGTACATACTCTTCAACATTACCAGACATATCTGAAACTCCAAATGGTGAATTTCCATTGGGGAAAATACCCACGGGGGTACTGGAATAAAGCCCTGTCTCCAGTGTATTGCATAGATCAGGCTTATATTCACCTCCCCAAGGGTATTCATAGTGATCTGAGCCTGAAGCAGCATACTCCCATTCGTATTCGGTTGGTAACCTGAAAAATCTTCCCGTTTTTTGGGATAACCATTTAGTATATGCAATTGCTGCGTCATCAGAGATGCCATAAACAGGGTGGTTTGATTTCAAATGTGGATAAATACCAAACTCCCAACTACTAGGTAGCTCACAATATTTCGTATCTAATAAGAAGTCGTAATAATTCTCATTAGTTACTAGGTATTTAGATACTTTAAATGCTTTAACCATAACAGTAAACTTAGGAACTTCCTTTAGTATCCATTCTTGCTGTACACCCAGTTGATTAAATCTGTCAAAAACTTCGTAAGCTTGATTGATATCGATACCAATTTCGATCTCTCCTGAGGGGATTTCAATCATTTTTGGGGTGATGGTTAAAGTTCTTGGATCACCCAGTAAACCTAAAAGGATGCCTGCAGCATAGCGATATTCAAAAAGCTGATGAGATTCAGCTGTTGCGACAAGCTCATGCTTATTGTATTTTTTAACATGCAGCAGCGCGTTAGATAGATTAGGGACTCTCGTGTCAACGCTGTGCATTGGCAGACCCATTGCTTCGCGATCACCCATTTGATTGATGGTCTTTTTTATATCAGAAACAAGCATTTTATAATTTCCTTATCTCAGGACGGATGGGTTTCCATACTGCTTTAATATCATCTCCAGATGGTGAGGTATGGTCTAATGAAAAGTGTAGACAATTTTCTAATGTTTTTATTTGATCAAACCAAACGGAAGATTTGCTGTGATTACCTAATAGTTTTGGTGAAATATAGGTTATATATTCGTCAATAAGATTATCTTTGAAGAAACCACCAGCTAAATCAGCTCCACACTCTACCAAAAGATAATTAATATTTCTCTTTGATAAATCCTCTACAACAAACGTCAAGTTTATTTTCCCATTTATTGATGGTGCTGTGACAATGAATAAATTTTGTAGTTTAAGAAGAGATTCAGGAATCTCATCTGCTTGCTTTAAAGTATAAAATGTGAATCAAGGTTTAAATTATGCACAGTATTTTTGTGCCAGCAACTCAAATGCTGCACATAGCCTTCCAA
>NZ_JBXTEF010000133.1:0-4554 GCF_057495195.1 Cysteiniphilum sp.
TTGGAAGGCTATGTGCAGCATTTGAGTTGCTGGCACAAAAATACTGTGCATAATTTAAACCTTGATTCACATTTTAGGCACTCAATACATAACACATGAAACAAATAACCAAGTAGTCACATTGCGCTTGAATGTTATTTATCAATCTAAAAACCATTATTGGATAGGTATTAATATCGCTGAACTTATGAAGCTGCCTAAATCCTATCGGCAAATTTTAAAACATTTTGCCAAGGAAATTCCTATTGCCAATTATGTGAAAGATACAAAAGGTATCTATATGTACGGTAATGATTACCTATGCCGCCTTGCAGGTGTGAAAAGCATCAACAATAAAACCGATCATGATCTCATCTGGTATGACTATGCCGAGCACCTTACCCAAAATGATTATAAGGTTACTAGCGATATTGCACCGAATTACTTTTTTGAAACCGTTACCATTGACAGCAAAAAAACAACGTTCTTATCAATTAAAACAAGTGATGGCTTAGATCTTTACGGCTCGTCAATCAATCTTAGCTTTATTCATACAAAACTTTTACAGCAAATGGAACAAATTCCAATTGATATCAATGATACATCACTATCACCACAGGAGTTTGAGTGCGCTTATTGGATGTCTCAAGGCAAAAGTGCTTGGGAGATTGCTCACTTAACACATCGTTCGCAAAAAACAGTTGAATGGTATCTTGCAAAACTTAGAAAAAAGTTGCACTGTAAGAAAGCATCAAGCCTTGCATTTTTATTAGGAAAATATCACACCAACTTTGTTAAATATTGATATCTCGTGTAATACTATGATCAATAAAACAACTACCACAAAGTGTTATATCGACTTTTGTCAAAATATGCAAATTCCGCTTATCGTATGTCGACATGATTTCTCTGTAGCATATTATAATCTATATATCCCACATATTTTTGATGACTCACTACAACAAGAGATCAATCTAAACTTTGCAGATATCCAATTACTCGCTAAAGGTAAGACTTTCTATAGTATGATTACCAACAAAACGTATGATTTCAAATTGCGCTGGGACTTGCTTAGTAGTGATCATGAATATTATTGCTTTAGTATTCGCATCGTTACTAAATATTTGAAAAATACACACCAAGAGCTTACCAATCTATTTGAAGCATTGCCAATATCAACCTTTATAAAAACAGCGCAAGGTGTTTACGTATATAGTAATGCATACCATAACCAATTAGCTGGGTTTGATTCTCTTATTGGGCATTCACACTATGATGCTTTTGGTGAGATGGATGGCAATAAGATAGCGCAAAATGATTTAACGCTTTTACAAACCAAGTCCAGTCTTTTTGTATATGAACATGTACATAATGCGCTTGTGCTCACTATGAAATTTTATACCACTATCGATGGTCAAGATTATATTTATGGTGCTGCCCTTAACATGTCCAGAGCACACGAGGCATTACTGGCATCAGAGGTTGCGAAGGCAGATGCGCCTGATATTGACATCAATCTAACCGAATCAGAAATTCGCTGTGTTAATTTCATGGTCCAAGGTCATACAGCATCAGCCATTGCCAGTCAATTGAATATATCCCATAAAACTGTCGAATTTCATTTAGATAATGCTAAGCGCAAACTAAATTGTTACAAAACCAGTAAATTAGCATTTATGATTGGCAAATATCATGCCCATTTTATAAAATAATAAAAGTGATCAAACTTTAGAATATTTACCATGACTATTATTTTCATAATCTTGAAAAGGTCACAACCAATTGGCTGTTATAGCAAGTTTTCTACACGTTTTTATGCAAATTTTACAGCGTGTTTTTTTCCACCTATAATCCGCCAAAAATATCACCTACACACTTAATTTATGGACACTCGACAGACTATTATTTCGTTCTGTGACAATATGCATATCCCGCTAATTATTAGCACACCAAACTTAAATATTACTTTTTATAATGACTACGCCAAGATGCTGTTAGATTTACCCATCAATTTACGTCATGCTACTGATAACATTGAAAAACTACTAACACATTCTGACAATGAGCTTACAAGTTATCATAATACGACGGATGAAACGCTCACATTAAGATGGTATCAGCATCATCAAGGCATTAGCGAACGTTATATTAGTATTAAAGTCGTGAAACGTGAAAAGCACAATCATGATGATAGACAGACGATAAAGCAACTGATTGCGCATCTACCAGCTTCAGTACTTATTAAGGATCAATCTGGTAGCTATTTGTATGCTAATGAACACCATACACAAGCCGCCAGAGCAACAAGCATTATTGGACGTAAAGATGTTGATTTACCGTGGTGTGAATCAGCGCATAAATTTCGTGAGCATGACGCATTTTGCTTTACTAAAAATGAAAATGAACCCTACTATTTTATTGAGCAGCAAGCATATCGCAATGATAATAACCAACTCATTCACAACACCATGCTTTGTGCAACGCATCATAAAAATAATCAGCTTTATGGCTTTTCGATGAATCTACGCGATATTCACCAAAGTCTTTTTGTAAAATATGCACAAACTAAAGGTGCAACTGATGCTAATATCGACTTATCGACGCGTGAGATGGAATGTATCAATTGGCTTGTCGAGGGAAAATCTAGCAGTGAAATCGCCACTATCTTAGGGATATCACGCAAAACCGTTGAATGGCATATTGCCAATATCAAACAAAAATTTGGCTGCTATAAATTAACAAAACTTGCCTTTTTAATCGGCAAGTTTCATGGGTATTTTATTGAGCGGGATATTGGTTTTTAAAATAAAAGTACAGCAGAATTTAAAGCTAAGGTTGCTTTGGACACGATAAAAGGCGATTTAACGATTAATGAGATTTCCTCAAAGTATAGTGTGCATTCAACGTAGATCAATCCTTGGAAGCAGCAAGCTTTGGCATCATTAAAAACCTGCTTTAATGATAAGCAAGAAAAAACTCGCAACAGCAAATGGATAAGCTCTATCAACAGATAGGGCAATTAACTTGTGAAAATGACTTTCTAAAAAAATGCTGATGCTGACGCATTTAAAGAGAAACTATTATCAGGCTTAAAACCAAATGAAAACATTTGCTTGAAGCCTATAATTGATGAGTTGAATTTGCAATAGAAAAATCCCATTTTTATTGCAAAGTGATCTAGACAATGGGGAGTACTTTATTAAAGTAAATAACAATGAAGTTGAAAGCTTAAAATCAACACCTCGCCAATGGCTAACGATTGTCATCAATGAGCATGAATTGAGTATCCCACTGACCTAAAAAGTAATGCACCAATAAAGGGAGTCTATATGACACAGAAATCCATGATCAAAAAAGTCATTGGCGTAATAAGTGCTGTTACCATAATCGTCTCTGGCCCTATTTATTTATATAGTAAAAATATAGTAAAACAGGACAGACAGATAGTGCTCTGTTTGAGACCCAATCAACAGATCTACATTTTTTGACAATAAGTGACATACATCTAGATGTCAATAAAACAGAGCATATGGAGATTGCACCGATAGGATGTAACACTTGGTAACTGTTTATTCTGATTCAACACGACAGTCAGATCGCCTCTACACTTCTACAATTAACCTTTCACACCCAAAAACAAGCTCTTAGTATTCTCTTTTGTTGCATGACAAAAGTACTCAAAATCCTCACCGCGCAATTTGGCTAAATACTCTGCGACATGATAAACATACGCTGGATAATTAGGTTTCCCTCGATACGGCACGGGTGTCAAATACGGTGCATCCGTCTCGATAAGCAATCGATCTAGCGGAATTTTCCGCGCCATGGCTTGCACATCTTGTGCATTTTTAAAGGTTACAATGCCTGAGATTGAAATATACATCCCCATATCAAGCGCTTTTTTTGCCATATCCCAATCTTCAGTAAAGCAATGAAGCACGCCACCACATTGATCAATGCCATGCATTTCTAAAATGGCTAATGTATCTTCTTTCGCGCCACGTGTATGCACAATTATAGGCTTTTGCAGTATTTTTGCCGCTTCAATATGGGCAATAAACTTCTGCTGTTGCAGTGAATGTGTCTCTTTAGCATTGTAATAATAATCAAGCCCTGTCTCACCAATCGCAACACATTTATCATGGTCGATATAATCGATAATAGTTTGTGCATCAAGCGGTTGAATGCCTTCAACTTCACTGGGATGGACACCGACGGAGTAATAAACGTCGGGAAACATTAAGGCAATGGATTTAATTGCTTCAACATCTTCCAACGTAGTCGCAATAGATATGATTTTTTCAACGCCTTTCACTTTAGCTTTAGCAACAATCTCCTGAAGTGTTGGTTGCCCTTCTTTTTGCAAATAGTTAAGGTGACAATGAGAATCAATGATCATAAGGAAGAATAATAAAAAAGTGATTAAATCATATGTTTAGCATCTACGGCACGAATCTCTGGTACATTGCGCATATAACCATGATAATCCAAACCAAAACCAAATAAAAATTCATTTTCGACTTCAAGACCAGAGTAGTCTGCTTTAATCAATCCACCTTTGTCTCTTGGTGCTTT
>NZ_JBXTEF010000134.1:0-50313 GCF_057495195.1 Cysteiniphilum sp.
CTTATCTTTAACTCAACCATTTTAAAACCCACTTACAAAAAGATCCCTATAAACCTATGCTTTGCAAGAGGGGTGCCGAGTTTGCGAGGCGGGGTGTTGAAATAGCAAAAGTGCGTAACCTCCTTTATTACAAACTATAATACATTTGAAATTCAACAGGATGCGGTGTCATATTAAGCTTCTGAACTTCTTCCATTTTCAGATCGATATAAGCATTTATCATATCATCTGAGAATACGCCACCTGCGGTTAAGAACTCACGATCTTCATCTAAAGCAGCAAGCGCCTCTTCTAGTGATGCTGCCACCGTTGGGATGTCAATAAGCTCTTCAGGCGGTAAATCATATAGATTTTTATCCATCGCTTCACCTGGGTGAATTTTATTTTTAATACCGTCAATTCCCGCCATTATCATTGCTGAGAATGCTAAATATGGATTTGCCATAGGATCACCAAAGCGCACTTCTATGCGACGTGCTTTTTCACTATTAACAAACGGAATACGAATAGATGCTGAGCGGTTACGTGCTGAATATACCAATAACACAGGCGCATCAAAGCCTGGAACTAAACGTTTATAGCTATTAGTTGATGGATTAGTAAATGCATTTAATGCCTTAGCATGCTTGATAATTCCACCAATATAGTAGAGCGCTTCTTCTGAAAGCCCAGCATAACCATTGCCTGCAAATAAGTTTTTACCTTCTTTTGAAAGCGACTGATGGACATGCATGCCTGAACCATTATCCCCGGGGATAGGTTTTGGCATAAAAGTTACACTCTTACCAAAACCATTCGCCACATTGTGGACTACGTATTTAAAGACTTGTGTTTGATCAGCTTTGTCTACTAACGTTGAGAACTTAGTGCCAATTTCGCATTGACCTGCCGTCGCGACTTCATGATGATGGACTTCCACTTCTTGGCCCAACTCTTCCAAAATAGAGCACATCTCTGAGCGAATATCTTGCAGTGAGTCAACCGGTGGCACAGGGAAATAACCACCCTTAACACCAGGCTTGTGCCCATTATTGCGACCACCATAAAGATCATTAGTGCTCCATGCTGACTCATTACTTCTAATTTTATACTCAGAACCTTCCATGTCTGATTTGTACGTCACATCATCAAAGATAAAAAACTCAGGCTCTGGACCAAAGTATGCGGTATCAGCAATGCCTGTTGACTTGATATAAGTTTCACAACGTTTTGCGAGCGAGCGTGGGTCACGATCATATGCCTGCATTGTTGCTGGCTCTAAAATATCACAACGAATAATCAATGTCGGCGCTTCAAAAAATGGGTCAATTAACATCGTTGATGCATCTGGCATCAAAATCATATCTGACTCATTAATCCCCTTCCAACCTTCGATAGATGAACCATCAAACATTTTACCGTCAGCGAAGAAATCTTCATCCACAGCACGCACAGGAATGGTGACATGTTGCTCTTTGCCTTTTGTGTCGGTAAAACGCAGGTCGACAAATTCGATCCCATATTCACTAACCATGGCTTGATAATGTGTAAAGTCAGACATACTAATAACACTCCTTGAGATTTGGTTGATAGTTTTACCGCGATCTATTCTATCAGAGTTTTTTGCAAAATTTAGCAAGATTTTCAAGGAAAAGTTACCATCTTTACGGTATGCTAAACAGCAGGATAGTACTAGGTTTGGAAATGATCGTGATAGATCAAGAAGGTTTCAGAGCAAATGTGGCGATCATTATTATGAATGATCAAAACAAAGTGTTCTGGGGTCGTCGTGTCAACCAAAGTTCGTGGCAGTTTCCGCAAGGTGGTTTAAACTCCGGAGAAACGCCGATTGAAGCAATGTATCGAGAGCTTAAAGAAGAAGTAGGTCTTATGCCTTATGATGTCGAGGTGATCGCTGCAACAAGAACATGGTTAAGATATCGACTTCCCAGAGCGCTAATTAGAAGAAATTGCCCACTGTGTATTGGTCAAAAACAAAAGTGGTTTTTATTGCGTTTAAAATCAGCAGATAGTGCAATTAATCTTAATGCCAATCACAAGCCCGAGTTTGATGAATGGCGTTGGGTTAACTATTGGTACCCCGCAGGCAAAGTAGTTTCTTTTAAGCGTCATGTTTATCAAAAGGCGCTTGAGCATTTTTTTCCAGTACTTAAAGATTGGCCACGTGGGTAACTATCATGCTATGGCAGTCTTTAGTTAAAATCATTGAGCTTAAGCATGAGCTTGATGTTGTATTATCAATGTTTGCTAAAGAAGCATGTAAAGTACTTAGTGTCGATGCGTGCAGTGTTTTTATTTTGGATGAAACAGAACACACTTACACATTAAGCGCTTCAACCCTAGTACCAACATTGCGATCGGGCATGATCTACATCAATGCCAAAGATGATCTTCTGGGTAAAGTTGCTTTGCGTGAAGAGGCACTTATTGTTAGCGATATGTCAAAGGCCTCAAGCTATAGCGTGCTACAAACACTTTCACGCAACCGCTTACAATCTTTGTTAGCAGCACCTGTTGTTCACAAAGGTGATGTTATTGCCATTATTGCGCTACAACTCAATGACAAAGATAAGATTACTGAAAGCTTACAAACTGATGTTGCAACACTGTGTGCTAACTTATCGCTACCACTAAACCGCGCCATTCATATTGAAGATGTTTCCGAGCAAATTGAAGATAAGCCGCAAAGTCCGATGTACTTTGATGGCGTTAGCGCCAGTGATGGTGTGCAAAAAGGCATTGCAGTTGCACGTTATAATATTACCGACATTGAAGAGATTCCTGATAAACCCACTCAATCCGACGATGAAGAACGTTTATTTATAAGTGCGGTAAAGGATGTCAAAGAGTCTTTGGAGGAAATGCTCCAACGTGTCACTCTCCTTGCAGGTAGTGAAGAAGCACAATTATTTGAAGCCTACTTGCAAATGATCGATAGCAGCCGTTTTTATGACGCTATTATTGACTATATTCGTCAAGGCATTTGGTTGCAAAGCGCGATCAAACGGGTTGTCATCGAGCAGGCGACGATTTTTGAACAAATGGATGAGCCTTATTTTGTCGAACGCGCCAGTGATATTCGTGATTTAGGCAAGCGCATCCTATTAGCACTTGAGAATAAAACGCTAAAGAAAAGTCACTATGCCGTGGATACCGTTCTTGTTGCTAGCGAAGTTACTGCATCAATGATTGCTGAAGTACCCAAAGGGCGGTTAAAGGCAATTATCTCAGAGCATGGTTCTTCTTATTCACATGCTGCGATTCTAGCCAAAGCCTTATCAGTACCTTTTGTTACAAGCATCAAAGCATTGCCAATTAGCTTCATTGATGGCAAAGAGATTATTGTTGATGCCTATGTTGGACGCATCTACATCCAACCTGCTAAAGGGCTTAAATCAGCATATGAGCGCTTAATCAAGCATGAAAGCCAAAAAGCCGTTGAATTACAAGCGCTTAAAGACTTATCTAGTGAGACAACTGACGGCCATGAGATAACACTTAAAGCAAATGTTGGTTTAATCGCCGATTTGGATCGTGCCTTAAGCCAAGGCGCCGCTGGTGTCGGTTTATATCGCTCAGAAATTCCCTTTATGATTCGTGAGCGCTTCCCCAGTGAGGATGAGCAACGCATTATTTATCAGCAAATTTTATCAACGTTCCCTGATAAACCTGCTGTTTTACGCACCTTAGATGTTGGCGCGGATAAAACACTACCTTACTTCTACGAAGAAGAGCAAAATCCAGCACTTGGCTGGCGCGGTATTCGCATGCTGCTTGATCAGTCCAACCTTTTTTTAATGCAAATAAGAGCAATGCTTAAAGCAAGTCTACACCATGATAATTTGCATATTTTACTACCAATGATTACAACTATTGAGGAAGTCAAAGAAGCAAAACAGCTTATTCGTCAAGCCTATAAAGAAGTTATTGAAGAAGGGTTTGATATCGATAAACCGCGTATTGGCATCATGATTGAGGTTCCAGCGGCAGTTATACTTGCAGAGCGATTAATTAGCCTAGTTGACTTTGTATCCATTGGCTCAAATGACTTAGCACAATACGTATTAGCCGTTGATCGCACCAACGAAAAAGTCGCTAATCTTTACAACCAACTGCATCCAGCAATGATTCGCACACTTTACCATTTGGTTAAAGTAGCCAACAAGCACAACAAAGAAATCTCTCTTTGTGGCGAGCTTGGCGGCAATCCAATTGCCACCGCTCTTCTTATCGGAATGGGTTTTGGCAGCTTAAGCATGAACGCCTCCGCACTTCTTAAGGTTAAGCAGGTATTGCGATCTGTTACTAAAAAGCAATGTCGCAATGTGTTAAAACAAGTGTTAAAACTTGCCACCACCGAAGAGGTACATACTTATTTAGAAAACTTCCTCGTTGAAAATGACTTAGGTGGTCTGATCCGCGCAGGGATTAATTAACACCATAAAAATTCATCTTATCTTCGCACTAAAAAGCGATTGGAAAAGTATAAGTCACACCCGCGGTTAATGCATTAAACTTGCTAACCTGGTCTTTATTGTTAATTTCTTTATTACCAAATATGTATTGATACTGGGCAAACACTGTCCAGTTTTTATAAGTATATGCCGCACCTGCCGCTGCCATTAGTTTCCATGCATCGGTAGTGATTGTAAATCCGCTGTTATCTATATTGGCACGCTCTGTGACGTATGCCATACCTCCTTTACCAAAGAGCTGTAAACCAAAGGGTAATGTAAATTTCAAAGTGCCCAGCACAGGAATCATTTGATAATTCATATTTGAATCATCATCCTTGATAACATGATAACCATAGTCATAACCAGATTCCACACCAAACGAAATCGCATGACTCAAAGCAAAATCAAATCCGATAATAGCACCACCAAAAACATTGCCATTACTCGCATTATCAAGATCATTGCGTGAAACATCTGCCACTTTACCATAACCACCTTGAACACCGAGCACCAACCCATATGGCGCTTTTGAACCTTGATCATTACCCATATCGCTAGCACCTACAGTAGGTTGTACATTGATATTATTAATGGTGTTTGCTTTGCTATCGTTATCTGCTACTGTACTTTGTGCACTTGTTGCATAGCTTATCGATGACACTGCTAACGATGATATAACGACTAATGATACTTTCTTAAGCATAATGGCTCCTTAATATTTGTGTATTTTATGTTTTTTGTATCTTTTGCACTCTATGCAATATTTATACAGATAAAAACTCCGGCATTGCCTAACAAACACTTCTGCTCACTAAGCTTAGCGCACCCCCATGTATACTCTCAATCAAGTAAAGGGGATTTTTATACACAAAAATTAAGGGAGAATTAAGATTTAATAATATTTATAATTATTTAGTAATTTTAACATTATTAGATCAATATAAAAATTTAAACGATATTTAAAACACACATTAGAATACGTAGCGAATACCCACTTGCTCTGAATCAACGCTAATACCCGAATTAACAACTGCATTTGCAAAACCAAATGGGACAAAACCAAAAGTTGTAAAGCCTGCGCTAATATATTGCGCAAAAATACTAAATCCAGGTGTAATATCATAAGCAAGTTTAAACTTAAATATACCTAGCGCTCCTTGCCCATCCGCTGCAGCACCGCCACCTAAACCAAGCTCAGCACTTAACGGTGAAGATAAATACATACCAACAAACCCTTCAACGGTAACACCATTGAGTTGGGTATACTCAGTTTTAACAACTTGACCATTGCTGTAATTACTTGCATTTGGATCAATTGCCTTACCAAAATAATAGTAATTAAGACTGACACCAGTATAGATATTTTTCCAAGTATTGCTTTGACCAAATCCCCACTGGTAACCTAAAGAGACATTAGCCGCCCCTTTGTTTTGTGTCGGAAAGGTAATGTTTTGGCTACTGTTTCCCCAAATCGTCACCCATGAATCTTCATAATATGACTGAGTTTGCGCGGCACCACCTGCTGCACTCATAAAGAAACCACTAGGAACATTATGCGTGTTCTGTGGCTTCCCCTCAATATTTGCAAATAGTAAAACAGGGCTAGAGGATAATGCGATCATGATTGTTTTTAGCTTCATAGTGGCTCCATTGCATTTAAAACGCTGACAATAATATCACCTTATGATCTTTTTTCAATCAGAAAATAAAATATGCAAATCTCGGCTATGACTAAGTGCTCACCGTACCCTGAGCGTAAGTCGAAGGGTAGCTTGGAAAAATCATACTTCATAAAGGCTTCGACTTACGCTCAGCCAACGCTTACATAATCAAAGTGGGCAGGAATATGCTCTTAGCCCAAATCTCTATGCAAAAACATAGCTAATATCAAAATACTGTCCCCAACCGGTAGTATTTTGCACGCCACCACCGGTTATTGGGCTGCCATCTTTAACTCCAGTCATATTACCGAAATATTTCAAGCCATAACCCACAGCAAATCGCTTGCTATGCCAATACAGACCATTAAACCACTCTATCGAGTAGCTTGAGCGAGTTGAGTCATATTTATCCATACCAAAACTGTAATCAAAATAGCCTTGATACGATAAGAATGAACCATTGCCAAACGTATAAAATGGTTTAAACCAATTAGTTGCTAACTTATAACCATCCCACGTATTTTCATTTGGTGCACCATAGTTTTCACGCACATAACGCGCATACAAGTTAACACCAACCTTACCAAGCCATGGCACTTCAACATCAACACCAGGTCCAATATAAACGTTAAAAAGCTGTCTATCACCAACTTCTGCTAGGGTTGAAACATACCACTCTTTAATAGGACCAATGCTTAGATCCTTGTGCAAGATATCATTGATTGAAAATCTTGGCTGAATCTTAAAGAACATATTATCGCCGTCATGACGATCATCTGAGCGTTGATTAAAAATATCAAATACATCTAAATAACCATATAAATCAACAAAACCAGAGCGTCCACCAAACTCCATCTCAAGATAGGTTGTATCCGCTGCATGATATGGCAGGCGAGCGTTCTCACTGCGCATTAGATTAAATTGCAGAAAGTTGTAATATTGATTATAGATTGTCTGATCACTACCATCTGACTTTTTAGCTTTTTCATCTTTTTCAGCTTTTGTAGGTTTTGACTGCGTTTCTGCTTTTTTTGATTTATCAGCTTTGTCCGCCTTATCATTAGTAGACGTGATAGCATGAGTTGCTGATGTTTTCTCAGCAGCGCTATTGCGTTGCGCACTACTCACAACTGTTGTTGTTTGATTATCAGCATCATTTGCATAGTTTATGCCTGCGGCAAAAATCGAAGTTAGACTTGCTAGACCCAAGGTTATTTTTTGATATTTCATTGAGAGTTTTTATTACATTCAAACCATAAGAGTCGGCATGTTAAGCTAATTCAGATGTTTTTAAAAGTCTTAAAATTGTATTTTTATGTTATTAAAAGTCATCGAATCGTTTCAAATGCAATCTTCCATTGATCATTATTTTCCAAAGCCTTGGCAGTTAGCTCCAATGTACCAATTTCAGTATGCATTGCGCTAATATGCACAGGCACTGAAGTACCATTGGCGTAATTATCCGCAGATAAGGTCAAGCGCAGTGGTGATAACTCAATCAATCCTGCCTGCTCCCAGTCGGTAAAGATATCGCCCAAACAATCATCAGCACGATGGTTCGCAGCAAAAAATCTAAACTCAACAGGCTCACCGACAACCAATGAGAATGTCTCAGCTTCATATACAAGCTCTTCTTCAGCTTCCATACCTTGCACGGCAATACATAGCGCTTCGATCTGCGGTTGAAAGCCTGGAATGGCTGGCATTGGTGACTCGATCCCAATATAGAATGAATGCGACGCGCCTCCTTTGATACGAATACCATTGCCTTGTAAAGCATCGGCAAACACACTAGCACCAATGGCAACTGAAGTATCATAAGCTGCATGCCCAAGCTCGCAAGCTTCAGGATGCCCCTCTTTGGTAAGCCATTTATTAATAATCTGCATTAATTGGCAACGCAAAACCTGTGGTTTAAACACACCACCATTAAATAATACTGCCGTCGGCGTGATGAATTTTTCATCCGCCTTTGCTTGTTTGCTTAAGAACAATGCAAGATGTTTGGTAATCGCAGCTTCTTGAGTGTAGCTTAAAGCAAAACGACTCAATCCCGTGCGCGGCGCATTATGTGGATGATCCTCAATGGCAACCTCAGGGAAAAAACCTTGTAGCATAATTTTTTCAACATCTTTTTTCGTCAAGGTTTCTGATACCGCATTAGCAAAGATATTTGATGAACGTCCAGGAATCGATACGGCAATTTCATTTAAGCTTTGGTCACTTAATAGTTTCTCTTTGGCATTTCTACAACTATGCACTAATGCCTGCATCTGCCATGGTTCTAAGCGTTGACCACCATCTAATAATCTCTGCTGCACGGTATGTGCTAACATAAGATCGATATTATCACCACCAATTAAGATATGATCGCCAACAGCGATACGCCTTAATGCAAGCGTCCCCTCTTCATCTTCAACCTTTATCAATGAAAAATCCGTCGTGCCACCGCCAACATCTATAACCAAAATCACATCATCAGCCGTTAGCTGATCACGCCATTTTTCATGATCATGAATCCAACCATATAATGATGCTTGCGGTTCTTCCAATAAGGTAACCTCTTCAAAATCACATAAACGTGCCGCCTCAGCTGTCAAATCACGCGCTGCAGGCTCAAAAGATGCCGGAATGGTAATAATAATCTTTTGTTGAAACAATGGCGCATCCGGAAAGGCGCTATTCCATGTCTTTTTAATATGTTCAAAGTAATGAGTATATGCCTCAAGTGGTGATATGCGCTCAACACCTTCAGCTGCTTGATATGGTAATAACGCTTTACGCTTATCAATCGTGGCCTGACACAGCCAACTCTTAACACTTGATATCACCCTGTTTGGTGTCGTTTGTGCTTTTGTTTTAGCATATTCGCCCACCAAGATGGTGGTTTCACTTTGCCACGGCAAAGCAATATCATCTAGGCTTAATTCCAATGCGTTAGGTAAATATAAAAATGACGGCATTAACGTTTTGGATTCATATTGATTCTTGGCCATAAACTGCGGAATAGCTAACGTACTAATCTCAGTATCATCTGCTATTTTCTTATAGGTAACCGCACAATTTGTTGTGCCTAAATCAATTCCAATCAAATATTTTGCATGATGCGACATTTATAACACCTCTACTTCTGCTGGCTGTAATATATCCAGATTTGCTTCTTTGGCTACTTTGGGTAAATGCATTTTCTCTACTTTCCAACCTTGGTGGATTAACTTACCCTTAAAGCGCGTACTGTGCACAACATTCCCCGTGAGCTCAACACTATACTTATCATAATTTGCCTCAAGTATGATCTCGTGATTTTCCTGATCTTGATAAACCGGCGCTAGCGTGCAATAAGACTCAAGTGCTTTTTTGCACTGATCATGAACAACGCGTGCCACAGTTGCTACCTGCTCATTGTTATAGTGATCAAGGTTTTGCGCCAGAAAATCTAACAAGCGCCCTTTTTTTTGCAAAATAGACAATAGCTGTTTAGCAGATTCGGTGCTTTTTGCATCTTCATCAGTACACCCTATTTCCTGCTGAATATCAGCCACAGGCTTAGCTTCAATATTTTCAAGCTTACCTTTTATTAAGCAACGTAAGCGCTGCCTCCATGTTAATTTCATTGGCATATATTATTTTCTTTGAATAAAAAATTACTCATCACGCATGAGAGTTAGTTTAGCCTATGGCATTAGCAGCGACAAAGCTTTTATTGCTGAAGTTTAATCTCGCAATATCCTTCCTGTTAATAAATCAATTAATCTCGATGGCTTGGTTGCAACAAAATCACCTTGCGGATAGATATAATCGACACTCTCACCGAAATAATCATACACCTCACGCGCCGATGTTGCTGCAGGCATATTGGAGATATTAGCACTGGTTGAAACAATGGCTTGATCAAGCATATTGGTTAATTCACTCAATAAAGAATGAGTAGTTAAACGCACGGCAATACTTTCAAAAGGGCCTGTCAACCAGCGAAACTGTGGCTTAACAGGCGCCACCCACGTTGTCGCCCTATCATAATGTGTTTGTAGTTTTACAAGATGCTCTTTGGTTAGACGTGTTACATCAATAACGCGTAGCAAATGCTCAATATTACTTGAAAGCACAATAAATCCTTTGTTGGCATTGCGCTTTTTCAGTGTCACAATTTTTGCCACCGCATCTGGCTCAAGGGTCGTGCTTAAGCCATACACAGATTCCGTTGGTAAGGCTAAAACTTTTTGCGCTTTTAATAACAAAACAAGCTTTTCGAGGTCATTTTTATGCATATTTATTCTATCAATAACTATCATTTAAAACGCAAGATACTATATACCCATCACAAACCATTTCACAGTGTTTATTGCCTTTCCCAACTTTACACTTGATTATGCCTATACCCATTACAAACCATTTTGCTGTGCTTGCTTGTAAAGTAGTTTGTGAAGATTTTGGTAAGTTGAATTGCAGGTAATAGCTAGGATTATTATCAAAATTAAACTTGCCAACAGCACGCAAAATACAAAGCAAAAAATTCTGTAAAATGGTTTGTAATGGGTATAAACTTTTAGGCACGCTTATGGTAAATGACAAGCAACATGGAGCTGTTATGCAAACCAATGAAATTGATTCTAGATTAAAACTTATTCTTTCCGCTCAAGTCGATAAACTAGACGAGCTAGAAAAAGTATGGATGTCTGGCTATGCCCATGGCCAACAAAATCAATCTGATGAACTAAATCCATTTCCAGAGAAAACTGTTGAACATAACTACTGGGCAGAAGGGTTTGAAGCTGGCGAATTTGGCGATGAGCCACTATTCCCACAATATATCTCAATCCTTACCGAAGAAGCGACAAGTGAAAAAGACCCTCAAGTTGAAGATCGTAAGAAATTTCACCTAACTAAAGTCGATGGACTTCTGGCAACCACGGGTGTTACTGTTGCAACTGCATCGATGGTTGCCGCGGCATTAATCAACTTTATGGCATAATCCAATATGTCTAAAACCCGAATCAAAATTTGCGGCATTACCAACCTTGATGACGCCTTGTATGCGATTGACTGTGGCGCTGATGCACTAGGGTTTGTGTTTTATGATAAATCCCCGCGATTTATTGATACTCTTAAAGCAAGACAGATCATCAATCAATTACCACCTTTTGTTAGCTGCTGTGGGCTTTTTGTCAATGCCGCACCACAAACAATTCAAGCAGGTATTGATGCGAATATCAGCCTTATTCAATTTCATGGCGATGAAACTGCCACAGAATGTGAACAATTTAACTTCCCTTATATTCGCGCAATCCGTGCCAAAGATGCTGACACACTCATCAATGCACGAAATGCGTACTCTAAGGCACGAGGTTTATTGATTGATAGCTATGATCCAAATCTTTATGGTGGCTCAGGGCAAACTTTTGACTGGTCAATTATTCCAAGTGACATGCGCCAGAAAATTATTCTTGCAGGTGGACTCACTGCGGACAACGTACAATCGGCAATTACAATCATTAAGCCCTATGCAGTTGATGTTAGCGGTGGCGTTGAATCACAAAAAGGGATAAAATGCCGCCAAAAAATCAAAGCATTTTGTGATGCTGTTCATAGCATAAATACAATAAGTGATATCAATGATTAACGATCATACCCGCCTGCCGCAAATCATTCATCAAGGCATTACACAAAATGAGGATGAAACACGGCTTGAACTGGATATTTATTTTCATCGTGATCTGATCTTTTTCAAAGGGCATTTTGACAATACACCTATTTTGCCTGGTATTGCGCAGACTGACTTTGTCATTGCCTTTGCTGCTCGCTTTTTAGAAATTGACAAAAAAACCATTGCTAATATTCCACAACTCAAATTTAGTCGAGTGATTTTACCCGAGTCTACATTAAAATTATGCATTAGCAAAAAGCCAAACCTTTTGACATTTCGCTATATTGATAAAGACAATGCTACTTACTCAAGCGGCAAGATCAAACTATGAAACCTGCCTTTTTAATTCCTGTTTACAACCATGGTGATACTTTAGAGCAGGTTGTTTCAGCATTACAATCTTATGGTTTAACTTGCCTTATTGTTGATGATGGTAGTGACGACGAAACAAAGTCTTTTATTGCTGATATCACTACAAAGTTTAACTGGGTCAAAAGCATCTCACTCCCACAAAATGGTGGCAAAGGCGCTGCTATTTTAGCTGGATTTGCGTGGTTATTAGCAAATGGCTATACACATGCTTTACAAGTTGATGCGGATAATCAGCATGACTTAGTAGATACTCCTAAATTTCTACAGATGGCTTATGATAAACCTGATTGTCTGATTTCAGGTGAACCTATTTATGATCAAAGCATTCCTAAGTCGCGTTTACATGGGCGCAAGATTACCAATTTCTGGGTTGCTATTGAGACATGGAGTAAATCACTCACTGAAAGCATGTGTGGCTTTAGGGTATATCCACTGCAAGCACTTCAACCTATCCTGTCAAACATTCGTGGCATGCGCATGGATTTTGATATTGAGATTCTGATTAAAGCGTATTGGCTAGGCATTGGGGTTAATTATATTCCAACCAAAGTGGTTTACCCTGTTGGTGGACGCTCACACTTTCGGTTATGGCGTGATAATTTGCGTATTTCTTGGCTACACACTCGACTTTTTTTTGGTATGTTTTACCATATGCCACGACATTATTTTAAATATAGTAAACGCAAAAAATGCAAACAATGCTAAAAATGCAAAACAAGAAACCATGCATGATTCAGACAAAGCGAAATTAGCACAAACTCACTGGTCAAAGCATCGTGAAAAAGGCAGTGTTATCGGACTTAAGCTGACATTATGGACAGTAAAGCTTTTAGGTCGAAATTTAGCCTATATTTTGACATATCCGGTCATAGGCTATTTCTATCTATTTAGTCGTAAGGCACGCCACGCAATCAATACGTACTGTCAAAATCTGCATATTTATGCACAACAGCAAAACCTTGATATACACGTCAAACCATTGCCTATTTTTATTAACTTTGGTAAGGGCCTGGTAGATAAAATCGCCGTTTGGAATGGGCAAATTACACGCAAACATTTGAATTTTACTAATCGCCATGAGTTAATTGAACGCATTGACCAGAAAAAGGGGACAATTATATTTACCGCTCATCTTGGCACAATTGAGATAATGCGTGCGATTTCTAACTCATATCCTAACAGCCGAATAAATGCCTTGGTATTTAATCAACATGCACAAAAATTTAATGACACCTTATCGCAAATCAACCCTCACTCGCAATTAAGTCTAATTTCCGTTCGTCACTTTGATATGACTTTAGCAATGCAATTGCAGCAAAAAATTGATCAAGGAGAAATTATTATTATCGCGTGTGATCGCACCCCTGTGACCAACATTGCCAATAACCAACGCACGATAAAAGCTCAGTTTCTAGGAAAAGAAGCTTATTTTCCACAGGGCGGATTTTTATTGGCACATTTACTTAAAGCACCTGTTTACACGATGCTATGCCTTAAAAAAGGCAAACGGTTTGACGTGATTTTCAAACCTTTTGCGGAATCTATTAACTTACCACGCAACCAACGTCATGAGCATTTGACTGATTATGTGCAACAATATAGTGACTTCCTTGCTGAGTATTGCCTAAAATACCCAACACAATGGTTTAATTTTTTTGATTTTTGGCAGTCTAATGACGGATAAAGCGATCACTCATATAACCGATATCGTGATACCATTTTTTGATGTTGATAGCTTACAAATCGCTTGGCATGGTCATTATGTCAAGTACTTTGAAATCGCTCGTTGTGAGCTTTTAGATAAAATCGGTTATAACTACTATGCTATGGCACAAAGTGGTTATATGTGGCCAGTGGTTGATTTGCAGATTAAATACATCAAGCCCGCAAACTTTGGGCAAATTATCGAGGTACACAGCCAAGTGATCGAATATCAAAACCGCCTGAAAATAAGCTATCAAATCTTTGATAAAGCAACCGGGCAAAAACTAAGTAAAGGGCACACAACCCAACTTGCAGTAACTTTGCATAATCACGAATTACAATTTCAATCACCTAAGATCCTTATCCAAAAAATAGAAGGCTTTCATTATGATTAACTCTTTCTTTAAACGCTTAAGCGCTGCTTTTTTTGTGGTATTTATACTATTAAACTTGGCGCAAGCCTCAACAGATAATATATTTGATCATCCACTATCCGCAAGCAATGAACAGGCATTTATTGAGGTTCAAAAAGAGCAAGCACAAATTAGCCATGTCACAGGCAACTTCACACAAACTCGCTTTATGAAACTGTTATCCAAACCACTTAAATCAAATGGTCGCTTTGAGTTATCAAAAACTCAAGGCTTGAAATGGCTGCAAGAGAAGCCCTTTCAAGCCACCTTAATTGTCACTGAAGATAGCATTAAACAATCCATCGAAGGCAAAACCGCTGTTGTTATCACCAAAAAAGAGCAACCTATCGTCTTTTCATTTACGACCGTATTCTTATCGATATTCAAAGGTAATACTGATGCTTTAAAGCAGTATTTTAAAATTTATTTTATGCAAAACGGCAACACTTGGCATATTGCACTTAAACCATTAGGCGCTCCCCTTGATAAAGCCATCCAAAGCATTGAAATAACGGGTACAAAATATGCTTCACGTATATTTGTCAATGAATCACAAGGCAATCAAATGCTGATTGAGTTTAGCGATGTGAAAGCAGTAGATTAACTTCACTAAACCTCCACGCCGCGCCAGTGCTGAAAAGCAATCTTACTTAACTCCAATAACATCCCCTTGCCATCTATTGCCTGAATATTATGTGATTGACACCATGCAGTAAAAACTGTGCCATTTGGTGCATACATTAAGTCATATGCCAATGCGTCATTTGCAAAGTTATTAAGTTTTAACGGTAGATTTTCCTTGGCAACGCTCGCTGAAGTTGCATTGATTACAACATCAAATACACCTGCAATTTCATTTAAAGCACAGGCACTCAATTTAACTGCACTATTTGTTGAGCGTGCCACTAGGTTATGCGCTTTTTCTTTAGTGCGATTAGCAATAGTAATACTTTTTGGATTTTCACGCACTATAGCACCTAAAATGCCTTTAGCAGCGCCACCGGCACCTAAGATTAAAACTCGCTCATTCTGCAGGCTGATATTTAAGTTATTTTGAATATCATTCACAAGCCCAAGGCCATCAAGATTTAAGCCAATAAACTCACGCTTGCTATTGATAATCACATTACTCACTGCTTGTGCTTCTTGTGCTAGATCATCTAACTTATCGCAATAACGGTATAGCTCTTCTTTAAATGGCAAGGTAACACTTAAGCCTTTGACAGCTTGATCAAGACGCAGTACATTCAAGGTTTGTTCTAGATTATCAGGACAAATTTCCAATGCCTCATAATGCATGATTTGTCCTGTTTTAGCGGCAAAATCTGTATGAATCTGGGGTGATAAACTATGTTTAACAGGATTACCTATAACATAATATTGATCTACTGGTTGCTCGATAGGCATCTACGCCATCCTTTGGTAGTTTGGATATTAAAAGTCTATTGAAGCATTTTCAGAGATAACTGAGAAGTGTTTTATTAGCACTAGAATAAGTAAGGTGTTATTCCTCTTATTGGATTATGCACAATCACACCCCAAGGTTTCTATCTTAGAATATTTCAGCAACCATACAGCGCACACTTCCACCACCAACACTTTCTATGGTGGAAACATCAAACGAAAGACGCTGATTAAAGCTATCTATCAATTCCTTTTGTTGAGATGTCAGGCTATCCTCTGCTTGTTTGGACATTAGTAAATATTTTTCACCTCTATTATTACCAACCTGAATCATATTGCCTGCCATGGAATATAACTGATCAAAGCTAATATTTATAATATACTTGCCGCTATCAGATAACTTTCTCTTTATTAAAGCTTGCTCTTCTTTATCCGGGATTGCATCTAAACAAATAACCACAAATTGATCAGCAACTGCAAGCATGACGTTAGTGTGATAAATTGCCTTTCCCTCTTTATCTTCGCTATTAAAAACAACCAATTCATAACCCATAATCTGAATTACATGCTGCGCTAACTCGACATCAGCTCTGTTTGACTTTGCTAAATAGGCAATTTTATTTGCATGATCAAAAACAAAAACACCGGTACCCTCAAGTGCGTGCTCAACTGCTCCAATGCGGCGCAAATCAGTCACAATATAATCTTCACCTGTTTTCTGCTTTAAAGTTTCACATAACAACTCAAGCTGCACTTCTGCCTGTCGATTTGGATTATGCATGGGATAAATAAACAGACGCTTAACACCATCTATTTCATGAGTGCTAAACCAATTATTGGGAAAAACTGCATCCGGTGTTACTGCTTTAGGCGAAGGTAAAACAATTACTTCAATACCATGATTCTTTAGTTTACAAACCATGTTATTGAACTCCGACATCGCTCTACTGGCAATAATTTCTTTTGGCAAAATATGTTTATTTTGAAAAGAGTTACTAACAGCTGTTTGCTCGTTATAGGAGAAGTGTGTAGGTTCAACCATTATTACTTTTTTTGCTATCAAATTATCCATCCATTCACCTCTTCAAAACTTATATACCATCTCGCACTATTGGCATAGACATACATCTTGGGCCTCCACGGCCTCTAGATAATTCAGAGCAAGGTATTTGGTGAACGGTAATATCATTTTCCTGAAGCAATCTATTTGTAATAACATTACGTTGGTAAACAAAAACCTCGCCAGGACGAAGTGTCAATGTGTTTGCACCGTCACTCCATTGCTCCCTAGATCCCGTAATAAAATCATCACCACCACAATAAATAAGTTCCATTTTTTTATCTAATTCTCTGGATAATATAACTTCAATTGAACCTGTTAATTCTTCACACTTTACCTGCTGTCCATCAGCTTTTGATAACTTATATATACTTGATGTATGTGCTATATCTCGATGCATCGTCATTTTTTGATGGTCCACTTGAGTAAGCACAGTATCTAAGTGCATAAAGGCTCGGCTCACAGGGATTTTAATGGCAAGTATTTTGCTTATTTTATGCAACTCATGATATTTCTGATTGAAAAATAACTCATGTGCAAACTGCTCAATTGCCTCTGCTGAAGTTCTTTGTGAAATCCCTATTGCCAAAGTATTCTCATCTAAAACAAGTATATCCCCACCTTCAATTGACCCCGCATTCATTCGTAAATCTATTTTAGTCGCTTGAGAAAAACGTGGATGATACTGCAAAACACTATTAATAAAGGTGCTCTCACGTTGCCTTGTTGGCGCATACATACTATTAAGTGAGACCATATTCCCAAAAACAGAGGCTGGATCTCTTGTAAAGTATAGATTAGGTATCGGCTGAAGCCAAAATTGTTCTTTTTTTGCAGATTGTGA
Organism: Cysteiniphilum sp.; assembly: GCF_057495195.1. Lineage (NCBI taxonomy): Bacteria > Pseudomonadati > Pseudomonadota > Gammaproteobacteria > Thiotrichales > Fastidiosibacteraceae > Cysteiniphilum > Cysteiniphilum sp. The sequence goes on from NZ_JBXTEF010000134.1 coordinate 17,560, forward strand.
ACTTAGGCTATTATCGGTGATTTTTATTTCATTTTTCTTTATGCCTGCCATTAATTTTTCACACAGCTCCTTACCAGAGAATTGCAGCAAATACTCCATTAAAGCAGTTGTTATTTTTATATTTTTCAACCCAGAAACACTAAGAAGCTCACTAATAATGTTGAGCTTATATGATGATTCATTCAATACTTCACTAACAAGATCTTCTAAATACAAAACCTCTGTATCGTTATTTCTCAGTAGTTGCACAAACTCATCATGCTCTCTTTGTGCAGTATCTAGATATGGAATGTCATCAAACAGTAATTCCTCTAAACTATCTGGCGTTAAATTACATAACTCCGCCCCCGGTCTTTTCAATAATACAGTTCGCAATTTACCAATTTCACTTGAAATGCATAAATCAATTTCTTGGTTAACATTGGACATATGACTATCAGCCTTAGTTTCACAAAGCATATTTTTCTCCATTCATATTATTTTAATTTTTGGGCACATACCCCTTGAAAAACTATAATTCAACTTGATATTTTTGATGTATCTGTAATGCACCATTATCATCATGCTCATTTAACACGGAGAACAAATCCTTAGGATCTTTTAATGCCGGAATCATATTCATCGGTACGCCAATATTGTATTTCTCAGCCAATTGATATGTAAGCTTCAATGCCGAAAAATCCTCCAAAGCAAAACCAACAGAGTCAAATACAGTAATCTCATCTTGGCTAACGCGTCCTTGCTTTTCACCTGATATAAGCTGCCATAATTCAGCATAAACAACTTTCTTTGCTTCTTCTTCAGTAAAATGTTGAATCTCACCTTCAATAAATGATTGCTCAAAGAATTCAACCACTACTTTAGCGCGTGGCAATATTGCTTGATCTAACTCAGTTTTGCCTGGGCAATCACCACCTAGACCATTGATATGTACACCTTCTTTGATCCAGCTATTTTCAATCACGACAGCATGTGCTTTGCATGCAGTACACACCGTAATAATATCAGCGCCCTTGACGGCCTCTTCATTGCTCTCGCAAGGAATGAGCTCAAAGTCATAAGCTTGCATGTTTTTCTCAAAACGACGCATCGCCTGTGGATCAATATCATGGTAACGAATCGTTTTAATATCACGCACAATGGCTGTTGCTAACGCTTGGAAATCACTTTGTGCACCTGTACCGATTAATGCCAAGGTGTTGGCATCTTTTCGTGCTAAATAATCAGTTGCTAACGCTGAAGTTGCTGCTGTGCGCAAACCTGTTAACACCGTCATTTCTGAAATCAACAATGGATGACCATCAGATACTTTTGATAACTGCCCTGTCGCTATAATCGTTTGCTTATTCTGCAATGGATTCTTTGGATGTCCATTGACATATTTATAGGCAAATAACGCTTTATCCGCTGTCGGCATTAATTCAATGACACCATCTGGCACATGAAAAGCTGGGCGTGGTATTTTATCAAACTCTTGCCAACGTAGAAAATCACCCTTTAAAGTTGTCATTAAGTCAACTAAATACTGTCTTAAACCATGTTTATGAATAAGCTCCGCTAGCTTTTCAACTGAAATTACTTTGATCATTAAATTTCTCCTATCCCACATATTTTATATAGCTAAAGTTATATAAGATTATAAAACTTTATACTGAATATATTTTCAACAATATCACATGCACTTACCATAGATAAATAGGCCATGTTTTTATTGTAGATTTGCAACAAGAGGTAATATAAATTTAATAATCAAAAATAGCAAATGGATTAGCATATTGTTTTTTAGTGCTTGACTAACAAAAGTCAGATTATTGACTACACTACAAACATGCTATTTAACAATCACTTAAATCAAGGAGATTTACATGAAACATTATGCTTTTATAAGTGTACTATTGTTCTTCAATTACTCGCCTGTTATTGCAAAAGTACCTGTAGCTCCTACGGAGGTGAAAACTGTTCCTTTTTCTAATCAAAGCTTAAAAGGAATTTACGCCTATGAAAATCATCAAGGTGATGTCGTATCATTTGGAACATGGATTTTTGATGGTAAAGGGAATGCCAAAATTAATATTAAGATCAGTCATATAACCTCTGAAAACAAACGAATAATTGCAACGGCAACAGCCTCAGGAGAATATCAAGTAAATACTGATGGGCAGGGTATTGTAAAAGTAAAATTAAATATTCAAGGTTCTGCAGATTATGGTAAAAAATATGATCAATCAATTTATCATTTCATTATATCTAAAACTAAATTTAATGACTCAGGAAAGCTGGTTGCAACAGAGGTCTTTTCGTTACTGGATAAATCTGGATTGAACAATCAAGTAGTAACCCCTAAATGGCATCGGATATCTCCTTACGATTAATTATCAAAACAACCATATCACAGCTTAATCGGACTCACAACATACGTACTGCGACTATCATCATCCTTGATAAGTAAACTCATTTGCGGGCTATCAAAATAAAAATCAATTTGCTCTGAATCTAATACATCAACAATATTTAAAAGGTAATTTACGTTAAAACCAATTTCCATTGGTTGGTCGCTATATTTTACTTCCATTTGATCTTGCGCTTCTTCATGCTCTGGATTATTTGCTGATAGAAGCAAAGCATTATCCTGAAGCTCTAAGCGCACACCGCGATACGTTTCATTCGATAAGATAGCCGTACGTAGTAATGCCTGTTTTAACTCAACTCGATTAGCAACTAATAGCTTTGTATTATTCGGTGGAATCACTCTTGTATAATCAGGGAAACGCCCTTCAATAAGTTTTGATGTAAACTGAAAGTCAGGCAGAATAATTCTGAAATAATTCTTACCAATTTGCACTTCAATTTCAGCATCTTCAGGTGCTGACAACGTGCGCTCTAGTTCTTTAATTGCTTTACTTGGCACAATAATCTGAACAGCATCTAAGAAAGTATCTTCTATTAACACTTCAGAGCTTGCCATACGATGGCCGTCAGTCGATACTGTGCGAAATCTATCGTTATTGACTTCCCATAACATACCATTTAAGAAATAACGGACATCATTATTTGCCATGGCAAATTTTACACGCTTAATTGCCGAATTAAGCTGGGCATATGACAGCTTAAACATCGCTCTACCTGTATCTTCATTCATCACAGGAAAGGATGATGCTTTCAAGATTGACATGGTAAATTTACTGCGATTACATGCAATTAATACCCGATCATTTGCTTCTTCTGTTATTTTGAGTGATGCGCCCTCTGGTAGATTACGTACAATATCATGAAGCTTTTTAGCGGGAATAGCGATACTACCATCGTCAGATGCTTCTTCAAGCTCAACATAACTGACAATTTCAGTCTCTAAATCAGAGGCCTTTAAGCGTAGCTTACCCTCTTCAATAATAAATAATACGGAGCTTAGCACTGGTATCGTATGCTTTTTATCAGCAATTGATACTAAACCTTGTAACGGCTTTAATAATGCATCGCGAGAAAGTGTAAATTGTAACATCATATCTCCCCTGGGAATTAATGCGCTAATTTGCGCGATAAGTTTTGATAATCATCCTGTATATCAACATTATTGACAATCAGTTTCTTTATAGTTCTTACGGCATGTAAGACTGTGGTGTGATCTCTACCACCAAAAAAGCCACCAATTTCCGGCAAACTATGATTGGTAAACTCTTTAGCTAACGCCATTGCCATCTGTCTTGGACGGGCGACATCACGACTTTTTTGCTTTGATAATAAGTCTGTAATTTTAATATTATAATAATCAGCAACAACACGCTGGATATTGTCTACTTTGACAATTTTATCCTGTATTGAAATAACATCTTTTAAGCATTCATAAGCAAGTTTCTCATCAATGGCTTTTTTATTAAACTGAGCATAGTTAAGTACGCGTCTCAACGCCCCTTCTAATTCTCGCACATTAGAGCGAATATGCTTTGCCATAAAAAGTGCTACATTTTGATCAATAGGTCGACCAAATTGACTCGATTTATGTAATAAAATCGCACTTCGTGTTTCAAGATCAGGAATGTCAATTGTAACAGTTAAACCATAACCAAAGCGTGAAACTAGACGCTCTTCAAGTTTAGGGATTTCCTTAGGATACTTATCACAAGATAAGACAACTTGCTTACCATTTTCAAGCAAAGTATTAAATGTGTGGAAAAACTCCTCTTGAGAGCCTGCTTTACCCGCAATAAACTGGATATCATCAACTAATAATACATCGACAGAGCGATAAAAATTCTGAAACTCATCACCTGAGTGTAAACGTACCGCATCAACATAGTCTTTAACAAAGCGTTCAGATGTTACATATAGCACTTTTGCTGTTGGGTTATTATGTAATACATAGTTACCAATAGCATGCATTAAATGTGTTTTACCCAGTCCACTACCACCATAGATAAACAATGGGTTATACGCCAATCCAGGATTGATAGAAACTTGCATCGCTGCAGCACGAGCTACTTCATTTGCTTTACCAACAACAAAGTTATCAAAATTATATTCTTTTTTTAATGGTGAGCCAAAATCAACACGTTTTTGATCTTTTGGCACGGACAATGCTTCATCAAAGCCATAAAGCTCACTGGAAATACCTGAGTTTTTATCCACTTCAAGTTCACTTTTTTCATCCGCTAACTCATTATGCTCACCCAAAGTATCAACAACTACTGGTGTAATCGCGACATTTTTATTGAAAAGATCCGTCTGTGGACCAACGCTACTTTTGATTATTTGAGTTTGCATTGCTGTGGTTTGTGTTTCCACATTTTGCGTGTTATCGCTCTTTTTTACTGAAAACTCAACAATTAAATGGCTATTTTGTTTGTATTTTTTCAAGGTATCCACAAGAACCTGTTGATATTTGGTCTTAACCCAACCAAGAAAATAATTATTCGGTGCATAAATTGTGAATAAACTACCTTGATCATTTGTTTTTAATGGTGTTATCCATATCCTATACTCTTGTTCAGACAAGTTGTCTTTTAAATAATCCAAACATTGTGACCAAACATTCATACTTACAATGCATCCTATATATATCAAGGGTTTCTAGCATTTATTTAAAGCTTTAAATAGACTAGAAAAAGTTTATATTTTTAAATTAGCTTTGGATTATATCAAAGCTTTCACAGCATGCAATGCTTGTGATAAAAGTCTGTGGATAACTTTGTGGATAATGGTGTGAATTTCTTGTTAATTGCATTGTTAATAACTATGTGTATAAGTATGTGCACATCCCTTTGGATTTTTTTGTGGAAAAAATTCACACAGGAAAAAAGAATAAATAACCCACAGACAACAAACAGCAAACACACATCATTATCCACAAAACTATACACAACAAAAAGTAGCGGTTTTAAAGGGTTTGAGATGGTTTATCCACAAATATCCACAAACCAATAACAGAAAAAGCAAAGAAAAAGAATTTATCTATTTAAAAAAAGAAAAAGGGAAAGATGAAAAGGAAAGTGGACAAAAAGAAAAAAAAGGAAGACTCAATAAAATCATTTATAAACAGATATAATATTCTCATGAAACAAACTGTGAATGTTTTATCAAACTCAATACGATAAAAAAGGTGATCTGTGAATTATTTCAAAATAATGATTGAAAAGACTTATGAAAATATGAATAATGGCAACCGCTGGTTTGGTTCTCTTGCGACACTAGTTTATGAACCCCGTCAGGTCCGGAAGGAAGCAGCGGTAATAAATGATGTGTGTGCCGAGATGTAAGCTAAACCAGCATTCGATTGGATTAGTTATATTGATATAAATTATTGTAATCCATGGTTGAGATAATGCGTTTTTCATATTCACCATCTTCAAGTTCAGAATAATGCACCAAGGTTTTAATGAGATCTTTACCTGTTATAGGTTTATCCTCTTTGGTTAATTGTGAACGTAATACACGAAACTCTTGAAAATTAGTACCTATATTCAGTAAGTTAAAATAAGATTGCACACTATCTTTAGGAGATGGAAAAACTTGAACTTCATTAATTGCACCTGCTCTACGTTGTTTAGGAACAATACCACAGCCTTTGGTAAAACAATGTTGACCAAAATAATTATTGCCATCAACGGCAAAGCGAGAAGTTCCCCAGCCAGTTTCAAGCGCTGCTTGCGCAAGTACCATGCTTGTTGGAATAGTATTAACTTTAATCAATAGATCTTTAACTATTTGAGTTAAAGAATTTTCGTCAAAATTAACTTTATATTGTTCACATAATCTAGATAATTGATCTTGCTGCGCTTTAGAAAGCTTTTTGTTTTGATTAAGCATTGCAAGCATAGTTTCTAATGCCTGTCGTTGGCTTAAGACATCTTTTTGTACTTGATGAATAAACGGCAACATATAGTCAATAAATGCCTGTTTACGATCACTAACATTGCTAATAGCTTGAAAATCAGGCTTGGCTGTTATTGTATTTTCTGTACTTTTAGAGCAACTTGTTATAAAGGTTGCTAAGCTAAGAGCTAAAAGTCCTGATATAGATAGTCGAAACAATGTTGTTTTTCTCATAATTATCTCCTCTTATTATTCTCTCTATATACATTGAATCTTTAGCATAGACTATAACCGCTAAGAAAGGTTGTTTGTGCTGCTTTTTTTATACGAACTCATCTGATAGACTGCGGTAGTTATTATTGTAAATAAAATACAGGGGAATATGATGACAACAGCAGTTGATATGGTTAGCGAATTAAATATAGAAACATTAAAGAATGAATCTATATGGCAATATTTCATTGAAATAACTCAAATTCCAAGACCTACCTTTCATGAAGAAAAAATCAAAGCTTACTTACTAGAATGGGCGAAAAACAACAACTTCAAAACAAAGATTGATCAGGCTGATAATATCGCAATTTATGTGCCGGCAACCAAAGGCTATGAATCACACAAACCAGTTGTTTTACAGGCACATAAAGATATGGTGTGTGAGAAAAATGAAGAAGTAACATTTGATTTTCTAAATGATAGTTTGCAGCTAGAGATTGTTGATGGCTGGCTTAAAGCAAAAGGCACAACACTTGGTGCTGATAATGGTATAGGCATTGCTGCAGCAATGGCAGCTGCAACGGATAAAGATATTAAACGTCCAGCACTTGAAATATTAATCACTGCTTCAGAAGAAAGAGGATTAATTGGTGCGAATAATTTGAGTAAAGACTTATTAACAGCCAATACGATGATCAATCTAGATACAGAAAGCTGGGGAGATATCTATGTCGGTTGTGCCGGATCACAATCAGCAACAATGACATTCAAAAATGAAGCCATTGAGCAATCTCCTTCACTTCAAAGTATTGAAATCATTGTCAATGGTCTTAAAGGTGGTCATTCAGGTTTAGACATTGATAAGCCGCGTATTAATGCGGCAAAGTTTATGAGCATGATGCTTGATGATTTAGATCAAAAGCATTCATATAACATTAACGAAATCAAAGCTGGTAATCTACCGAATGCCATTCCACGTGAAGCTAAGGCTATTATTTCTTGTCAAGTTGAAGATGTAGCACAAATAAAAGAAGCTTTAACTCATTATTATCATAATTGGTTTGCGATTTACCAAAAAAATGAGCCTAATTTTGCATTAATAATCAAAGAAGTAACAACGACAAAAACGGCATTCAATGACGATTTAAAGCACCGTTTCTTAAATGTATTAACAAGTATACATTCAGGTGTATTAGCGATGAGCCCTGCGATGTCAAATCTGGTAGAAAGCTCAAACAACTTATCTTCGATTAAATTAAAAGATGAAGATATTGTTATTACTATTTATACACGAAGTGATAATAATTTAGCGATCAATAGTTTTATGCAATCGATTAAACGCATAGCAGCTCAAAATAACGCGATTTTTAATAAATCCCAACTATCCCCTGGTTGGAAGCCAGATATGAGCTCTAATGTGCTTAAAATTGCCAAAGAGAGCTACTTTTCACTTTATTCTAAAGATGCAAATATCAAAGCGATTCATGCCGGTTTAGAGTGCGGTGCTATCGTTGATAAATACCCACATATGGATATGGTTTCAATAGGACCATCAATTGAAGGTGCGCATTCGCCTGATGAAAAAGTAAAAATCGATACAGTTAGTGAGTTTTATCAGCTATTGAAAGTAATGTTAGAGAGATTATAGAAAAGGAGTAAAGAGAGTAAGTAAAAGTCATCGTTGTGTAGGTGAGTCACTCTATGTGCTTGACGACATAAAGGTTATCTAAGGAGGGGAGGGAGGATGACGACCCACCTAACACATCCCTAGTATAGTAAAGGATTTTAAAAGTGTTAGTATTTTTATAAAAAAAGTGAAAATTTTTTCTCAATATAATAAACACCTTGGAAATATAAGGTTTTCAGCATGATTAATGATGGATATATAAAAGAAACTTAAACTATGGCACCTTGATTTATAACATTTTTATGTTATTCTTAGACAGCCATAGTAATTTGATGATAACAATGCCTGTTTCTGGAAAAGATGTTTTAAAAACACTATTTAAAAATGGATGGGAATTACATAGAGTTAAAGGTTCTCACCATATTTTGATTAAATCAGGAGTAACAATAACCATCCCAGTGCATGGTAATAAAGACATGAAAATCGGTCTGCTTAAATCAATAGAAAAGCAAACTAAATTAAAATTTTAAGGTGGTAAAGAAATGTTAAAATATCCATTTAAAATTACTAAACATAGCGATGATGGAGAATATTACCTCATCGAATCTATTAATTATCAAGGCGGTTTTAGTCAGGCTGATACGCTTGAGGAAGCCTTTGAAAATGCACATGAAGTAATAGACTTGCTTGTGGGTTATGCTATAGAGCAAGATAAAATTGAATTACCAAAACAAGTAAAAGGTAAAGATATTTATATGATTGCACCATCAATAGAGTACGCAATTCCAATTATGCTAAAGCAAGCCAGACAAGCAAAAGGTATGAGTGCACCACAAATGGCTAAAGCGCTTGGTGTACCTTACCAAAATTATTGGCGTATCGAGAAAGGTGAGCGTAAAAACTTAACCATTAATACCCTGCAGCGTGTTGCTGCGGTACTTGGATTAAGTGTTGATATCAGCTTTGTGTAATATATCAAAAATATAATCATTCATCGTTATGGGTTGCTGTTTTCAGGATAAATAACCGAATTTTTATGTTCATCATTCCAAATTTCTTGCTCACTTAATGTTGTCTCAATCAACTCAATAGGAGCGCCTTCCACTTCAATCATTGCAACTTTAAATCCTGCAAAAGGCTCATATGCTGACATAATAACTTTCTGATCTTTAATAGCTTCAGCTAAGTTATCCACTTTAAAAGCGACATGAGTTTTGGTTTGAATCAGTGGATGCAAAGGACATCCTTTTTCAAAACGATGGTATTGAATACGAAAAGGGTTGTGTCCTTTAGTGGTGTACATTTTAAATGATGAGCTATAACGTTCATCAGGATGTTTTTCTGTTGTTGGGATGCCCATATGGTGGTATTGATAGTTGATGTCCGTCATGCTAGAAAATGATATTGTCTAATTTTTAGCAAATAATAATACGTTGGCCTAAACTTGTAAACTTAAGTTTTAAGGCATAAATAGGTTATGACCATATTACTGTTCACTTTTATTTTTAAGCGTTGGCTGAGCGTAAGTCGAAGCCTCTATGAAGTGTGATTTTCCCAAGCTTACCACACTTCGACTAACGCTCAGGGTGCGGTGAGCACTTATGGGTGAATATTTAGTCTTAGCACATAAATAATTGCAAAATTGCCTCACAATTAATTTTACTTTGTGCATTAACAGGGATTTCATCACCATAACGAAAGGATTTAGGTAGTAGTATTTTCTCAAACCAATGACTTAAAAAGTGACGCAAAGTATTATTGAATGCTAAGGCATTGATATGCTCTTTTTGCTGTTTACCTGATTGTGATAACACAATAAAAACACCAATATATTCGCGTGATTTCTCAAGTTTTAGTGCGTAACAATCATCAACCCAAGTGTGTGCTTTAAGTTTGTCTTCAAGCTCTGTAAGTGATAGACGTTTGTCTTCAAGCTTTACAATACGTCCTTTGCGACCTTGTAAAATAAATTGGTTAGATTTGATTAACTTAATAATATCATCCGTATCAATAAATGGCTCAAGAAAAGAATCAGCATAAACACGCAATGTCTGATCTTTATTTTGTGTTATTTGCACATCATCAAAGCATTGCCAAAGTGGATCATTCAGTTGTTGACGCCAAGCAATAATACCTGTTTCACTACTACCTAATATTTCATTAATGGTTAATTGTAAATGCTTAGTTAAGCTCAGCGCTACTTCATTTTTTAATAAGCTCCCTGCACTGAAACAAGTAATCTTAGAAAGGTCCTCTTCAAATGTTAAACGCGATAACAGAGCGGGACTTGAGATAAAAATAAATGGGTGGCTTATATCACTTAATTGCGCTAATTCTTCACTTAATTCAATGCGCTGACTATAGATAGGGCGCCCTATTAAGGCGGGCCATAGAAAATAAAAAATAAACCCATAAAGATGTTGATGATGGACACTGCTAATAACCATGAGCTTTTTATCAAGATTAAAAAAGTTATTTAAGATATTAACCTCATTGACTAAGTGCTTAAATTTCTTAATGATTTTTTTAGGTTTTCCTGTAGAGCCTGAAGTGAAAAATATAATATCCGCAGTGAATAGGAAATCGTTTATTTTATTCTCAAATAGGTCATTAGTATTAAGGTCAATTGGTTTTTTGTTAAAACAAAAGCATTGTCGCTGTTCATCAAAATGAAGTGTCGCAATATCTTCATTATCGGTAATATCCTTAAAAACACCACACGTATTATTGGGTGGTAAGATAATGGAATTTTTGGTAATTAAGGCACTAAAAAAACCAATATAAAAATGATAAATATTGTCACAATAGAGAATAATTGAAGTTGTCTTTTGTTGACTTAAAAAATGCGCTAATGAAAATATAATTTGTTTAATTTCACCAAGCAGTACTGGTAAGTTATTTTTTTTGCCATGGCAAAAAATGACTTTGTCATCATCGAAGTGTTGAAATAAAGAGTCTAAATAATCTTTCATTTGCTATTTTTTCTTTTAACAAAAATGCGCACAACAAACTCACAAACAAAAAACGCACCAATCAATATATAAGAAATTAACCCATTATAAATTGTCCAAATATGCAATGAACTAAACAAAGCGCTATAGCAAGAAACTAAAGCATTTAACATAAAGAAAACACACCACGCAATGGTTACTTTACGCGTGTATGTACTGACAAAGTGCGGTAGTGGCTGACGTGATGTTTTTTTGGCGAATTGATAAATAATATTCTCTTTTGCAAATAATGAAGCAATAAAAATGCTTAAAAAAGCAAGATTCATGGCAACAGGATAAAGTTTAATGAAGATAATATTGAGTGACAGCATTCCTAACAAACTGATAGCAATACCAATGCCTGAGAGGGTAAATAACGCATATTTAGGCATGATGCTATGATTTTTTTTGTGACTGAAAATCGCTCGTAAGCCAAAAAGGCAAAGGATAATTAAACTTAAGCCTTGTACGGATAAAAACTGTATGCCAAAAAAAATAACAAAGGGGTAAAGTAAAATAGCAATAGCGATGATAAGGGTGGTTAAGCTACGTAAGGACATTATTGGTTGTTAATTTCTTGGTCAATGATTGTGACGATATCATTGACAGTTTTTACTGATTTAAATTCTTCAGGTTTAAACTGTTTGTCAGTTTTACTTTGTAAATAAACAATAAGATCTACCGCATCAATGCTATCTAAGTCAAGATCTTCATATAAACGCGCTTCAAGTGTTACATCTTGTGGATCAAGCTCAAAAAGCTCAGCAAATATTCCTTGAAGTTCTTGGAGAATTTGCGCTTTTGATGTACTCATTTTTTACCCCTTATTATTTTGCGTCTTTTGTGTTGCAATAAACTGCGCTAATGTTTTAACTGATTCAAAGTGCTTTTTGACATCATCAGTGTCTTCATTGAGCTCAATATTATATTTTTTCTTCAAGGCAACGCCAAGCTCCAATGCGTCGATGGAGTCTAGTCCAAGTTCGTCACCAAATAATTGCATATCACTGGCAATATCTTCAGTAGTAATATCTTCTAAATTAAGCACATCAATAATCAGCTCTTTTAATTCTAGTTCAAGTAGGGTGTTGTTCATTAATCAATATGACCTTGTAATTGTTGTTGTAATATCTTTGTTAATCGTCTTGCGGCAACCGAAGGAAGTTGATTGCACTCATTTAAAATCGCTTGAGTATCAATAAGATCCTTAACCGTTAACGTAAAGATAGGTTTTGTCGCGGGTATTTTATACCATTTATCATTTTTTGCCAGTGTACTGGGGATACAGCTTAAATGAATAATGCGAATTGGTACTCCCGCACGAATGGCAATCTGTGCCGCCCCTCTTTTTAGTTGGATTGGCATATGGGGAATAGAACGTGTACCTTCAGGAAACATTAATAAGTTATTACCTGAGTTCAATGTTGCTTTGATATCGCTAAACGTTTGCTCAGGATCGATATTGGGAATATAACCTGCAGTGGAGATGACGCGTCGTATAAATCGATTTTGCCATAATTGCGCTTTAACGATGTTGTCACAAAAGGGTAGCTTAGAGACGATTGAGACATAGTCAATTAAGGTGGGGTGATTGGCGATGATTAATGTGCCTTTGTCTTTTTTTAATTTGTCAAAACCAATAAAATGAAAGCGAATAAGACCTAAACCAGACATCGTCGCGGTAAAGAAACGAAATGTTAAATAAATACAATATTGCGCAATATGTTTTTTATTCTGTTTTGAACGAGTTATTTTAGCAATGATTACTGCCATAGGAATAACAATATACCCTAATAGTAACCCCCCTAAAGAGAATAATAAAAAACAAAACCCCGTGGCAATCAGGCGCCATAGGTAGTTTATTTGGTTAAACAACATATGTATTGATATGAACAAGTAAGTTTAGGCTATTATCAATCAAACAGCATGGTTAGTCAAAAAGTAGCTTGATTGTATATTCATCAAAAAATATTTTACAATGTGACTCATTTCGCGGTACGCTTACACTCCCGCACATAATAAAGATAAAATATGTTAAACAAGTTTATTAAATATACTGCAGCGATCTTATTCGCTACTTCATTAATTACAAGTTCATTTGCCGCGAGTGCTCATATGCCAACGGCAAGCGGAAGTGCTACTAAAGCAATACCGTTAGCAGCAAATTATTGCAATGACTTTTTAAAATATGGCAACCCTGGTGGCAAGGTTAATTTATATCTTTGTCGTGAAGGTTATATCTCTGCCTATAACTATGAAACGAAGCAGCCTAGCTGGGTTGCCTATCGTTTAACGGCTCAGTCTGTTTCAAGTAAACTAAAACGTCATGATGAATTTAAACCTGATCCAGAAGTACCGGCCAAGTATCGTGCTGAATTATCAGATTATAAAAGAAGTGGTTATGATCGTGGGCATTTAGCACCCTATGCGGCAATGGATTTTAATAAGACAAGTGCTAAGCAGTCTTTTTATTTATCGAATATGTCACCACAGAAAGGTGGGCTTAATCGTCAAGGCTGGGCAAAGCTTGAATCTGATGTGCGTTTTTGGGCACAAATGTACAAGGAAGTCTATGTCTACACAGGGCCTGTATTTAAAAACAGCAAAACACATAAAACAATTGGTAAGAATAAAATCTGGGTGCCAGAGTATTTCTTCAAAGTAGTCTACGCGCCAAAGCAGGATAAGGCAATTGCCTTTATTATGCCTAATGCCCGCGTTAATAAAAAAGATGTCGCGAAATATCGTGTATCGATCAAGGATGTGGAACAGCGTACTGGTTTGACATTTTTTAATACGTTACCTAAAGCGCAAGTGGCTGCTTTAACAGATAAAACCTCATCAATGTGGCGTACGAGTTATAGGGCGTAACTCCAGTAAGTTATATTTACAACAATACAAAGTGAGTAAAAAAATGAGAGAGATCACAATATTAGCGAATAATTTAGTGCGTTTGGAACCATTGTCTCTTTCACACTTAGAAGGTTTAGAGCAGGCGACTCAAGATGGCAATTTATGGGAGCTGTGGTTTACAATCGTACCTACGCCTCAAGATATGAAGAAAGATATTGAGCGCAGATTAAACCTATATCAACAAGGCAGTATGCTGCCCTATACGGTCATTTGTCAGCAAAGTGGTAAAATTCTGGGGGTGACCAGTTATATGAACATCGATCACGAGCAAAATCGCTTAGAAATTGGTAGTACATGGTATGCCAAATCTGTGCAAGGTACGGCAATTAATGTCGCGTGTAAGCTGCTTCTTTTGGAGCATGCGTTTGAGGTTTTTAAGTGTGTTGCTGTTGAATTTAGGACGCATCATCTAAATTCTGCATCGCGACGTGCTATAGAGTCAATTGGCGCCAAACTAGATGGTATTTTGCGTAATCATCGCAAAATGCATAATGGCACACTGCGTGATACGTGTGTTTACAGTATTATCGATTCGGAATGGAAAACTATCAAAGCGCATTTGAGCTATAAGTTAATGGCAAAACAGCGAAGATCATGATTATCACACCTTTTTGCGACTAAAAATGTATTGTTTTTGAATAATTATTATAAAAATTAAAAAAATACTTGACCTTTATCCTGCTTAAGTAAATAATGCGCGACAGAACCAAATAGTGTACCCCAATATGTGGGCACATGTGACCCTCCCCAACATGACATTAAGGAGCTAAACATGATAACTTTTCACTCACTTAAACCACCCAGTTGTTGATTTTTTGCAGTTGGAGATAAATAGATTATTTCTATAGCTGTTTCATTAATACTTTTATATTTGATTAACTGCGTTTATAGTTTCTGACATCTACCGCAAAATGAGCTGTGCTATTTGTTACCTCGCCCCTTGCGGGAGAGGTCGTATATCGTAAGCTGTACGGGTGAGGGGTAATTGTAAATTAGTTTTGTTTTTCGTTAGTTTTGATAAATGCCAAATAGAAAGTATTTATCAAATAGTTGTCACTCCAACGATGCAATAGCCAAAGTAACTCGAAGAATTAGAATAATACGCTCCATATAAGTTATGTAGTGTATTTAGGCTAATTGTCGCTGAGTTATTATTGAAATATTTAGCAATAAAAACAGCATTGTTTATGCCTTTATCGGTCTTTCCAGTGCTGTCTTAACTTTAATTTTGAAATATTAAAAATAAAAGAAATATAATTTATGAATACAATAACATTAAAAAATAACGACAGAAAAACAAACTACTCTCTGCATGATGTTGTTTTTATCATGTTGGTTATTGCAGCCATTGGGCTGATGTATTATGCGTGGATTGGCATGCATCAAAGCTTTATCAATGAATCATCTGTGGCGGCAATATCACTAGATCCAAGTCATTTGCCTTACTATACATTGCGTACGGTGATGCGCTTACTCATTGGGATGGTGTGGTCGTTTGCTTTTGCCTTAATTGCCGGTTATGCATGCGCTAAGAACAAGCACGTTGCACGCATTTTGTTACCGATTATTAACTTTATGGAATCAGTGCCTTTGCTGGGTTTCTTAACCTTTACTACGGCATTCTTTTTGTTTTTATTTCCGCGCTCAGTGATGGGACTTGAGGCTGCAGCGATTTTCGGCGTGTTCACATCACAAGCATGGAATATGGCATTAGTTGTTTATCAGACGATTCGCATTGTGCCGGATGAAGTAATTGATGCATCACATGTTTATAAGTTAAATGCTTGGCAGCGTTTTTGGAAGATTGAGATGCCTTATTCAATACCTGGGCTTTTGTGGAATGTGATGGTGTCACAATCTGCTGCATGGTTTGCTCTTGTTGCAACTGAGGCGATACCTGTGGGTGATAAAGATGTGATGTTGCCAGGCGTTGGTGCGTATATAAGTACTGCACTTGATCACGCCAACGCGTTAGCAATCGTATATGCATTGATTGCGATTATTCTAACGATAGTTGCTTTTGATCAGTTGGTATTTCGTCCATTGGTGAAGTGGTCAAAGAAGTTTAAGTATGAACAGATAAATGTTGGTGGTGCGCATAGCTCATGGATGCATGATCTGTGTACTAAATCAACGTGTTTTAACGCGATTGCTAAAGGCATTAAAACAGTAAGTTTTTACTTCATTAATTCACCAACAGTTATTGCTAAACAACTATCGTTGCCGCAATTGTCACTCACGCCCGCAGTTCGACACTTATCAACAGCGATTTGGTATCTGTGTATTGTTAGCTTAGCTATTTGGGCAGGTGTTTCATTATGGAAGTTTTTCCCTAATGGCGATATGACTTACCTGTTACCACTGATGTGGGAGACGACGTATCGTGTCGCAATTGCCATGGGGTTAAGTATCGTGATTTGTACACCTCTTGGTATTTGGATTGGTATCTCACCGAAGCGTACCAAAATGTTGCAGCCAATTATTCAGGTAATGGCAGCTATTCCTCAACCGATCTTCTTCCCAATCGTGGCAATTTTATTGATGTTTGGTGGTGGTAGTTTAAGTATCTGGGCAATTCCGCTAATTATGACAGGCACTTCTTGGTATGTGTTGTTTAATGTGATTGCTGGTGCCTCAGCTTTGCCATCGGATTTAATTGAGATGTCACGCAGTTTCCATTTGAAGGGAACTAAATGGTGGTTTAAGTTTGCGATTCCTGCGGTCTTCCCTTACATCGTTTGCGGGATTATCAGTGCCGCAGGTGGCGCGTGGAACTCAGCGATTGCTGCTGAGCTGATCACTTGGGGTGGTAAAACAATTTCAATTAGTGGCATTGGTGAGTTGGTGTCGCAAACAACCAGTAACAATCAAGTAGCAGAAGCGGCATTAGCGGTCAGTGCGATGTGTGTGCTTGTCGCACTGTGTGTGATCTTTATCTGGAAGCCTTTGTATAAGCTTGCGGAAACAAAATATAAAATCTAGGCTAAGGCTAAGGCTAAATGCTCACCCGTACCCTGAGCGTAAGTCGAAGCGGTGCATTGAGCATCAGTCGAAGTGGGTAGCTTTGGTCATAAAGGCTTCGACTTACGCTCAGCCAACGCTTACACAATCAAAGTGGGCAGGAATATGGTCATAGCCATAATTTAAAACTTAAAAAAATATAACATAGGTTGACCATCGCTTCTTTGCCAACCTTATCATCAAAACGCAAATGACAGAACGGGTGATGATCTTGGTGAAGAAGCGTGAAAAGAGGATTTGAAAATGAAAAACAATGTACTTATCGAATGCCAAAACATCGAACTTTATTTTGAGAAAGACAAAAAGCATTCACTGAAAGTGTTGGATCGTATTAACTTCACATTACATGAAAATGAAATTGTTGCCATCTTAGGTAAGTCAGGTGCTGGTAAATCAAGCTTCTTGCGCATTGCTGCAGGACTCTTGCATCCAAGTTATGGTTCTGTGCTTTACAAAGACAAGCCAGTGACTAAGCCACTTGATAATATGAGTATGGTATTTCAAAACTTTGCATTGCTGCCATGGTTGAACGTGGTTGACAATATTCTATTTGGCAGTGATGCATTGGGTATTTCACGTAAAATAAGTGAGCCCAAAGCGCATGAGCTTATTCAAAAAATCTCATTGCAAGGTTTTGAAAAAGCATATGTCAATGAGCTATCTGGGGGTATGAAACAACGTGTTGGTTTCGCGCGAGCGCTTATGGTTGAGCCTGAGATTTTATTCTTAGATGAGCCGTTTTCATCCCTTGATATTACTACGGCAAATACCTTACGTCGCGATATATTAAACCTGTGGCTTAATAAGCAAATTCCAACGAAGTCAATGGTGCTAGTCACTCATAGTGTCGAAGAAGCGGTGATGATGGCAGATCGCGTTATTATCTTTGATAGTCATCCTGGAAAAATTGCTTATGAACATACACTAAATATCCCACGCCTAAGAGATAAGCGCTCAGCAGAGGTATTAAAGCATATCGACCTTTTGGAGCAAAAATTGCATAGTGTGAATCTGGGCAAAAAAGAAGATAAGGTGTTAACGATTCAACCGTAATATGCTTACACCTGCAAACAAACAACACCATTGCGTCCTGCCGCTTTCACTTGGTAAAGCGCCTCATCGGCTTTATTTAAGGTGGTTTCAAAGTTATTGGATTCCAATGTGTGATACAGGTTGCTAGCAACACCAATACTTATCGTGACTTGAATTAAGCCGACTTTGGGGATGTCTTGACGTACTTTTGCATTAAGCCGTTGACCGATTTCTTGCGCTTGTGGCATCGTAGTATTTGGTAAAAGGATCACATATTCATCACCACCAAAGCGTGACACAATATCATCTTTTCGTGTGTGTTGCTTTAAAATATGTGCTACATTCTGGATGATTTTGTCGCCCATAGCATGTCCGTGCTTGTCATTGATCTTTTTAAACTTATCAATATCGATAAACATTACACTATAAGGTGTTCCATCGTGCGTAAATTGTTTAAAATCATTGACGCTATCATGAAAGGCACTGCGATTAAGGAGGTTTGTTAACTTATCAGTAGTAGCTAGGATTTCGAGCTGTTTCTCGCTATATTCCAGATCAGATAAGATAACCGATATCGTTGTCGCAATCACAATGGTGATGGTCATAAGAATAAACACGTTTGTTGTCTTTTGATCACTCAAAGGTAGCTCAATCAAATAGTGATAGTTAGGGTATGTCACACAAAAAATCATCAAAGCAGCTGAGGTGAGGGATAGAAACCATTTGGTTTTGTGTTCATTAACTTCAAAGATCATGTTGCTAAAAGGAGGCACAGCCATAAAGAAAAGGTAATTTAACAGCTCCGGTTGATACAAAAAGTAAGTAAAAACAAAGGTATTAATAATAAATAGAGCGCCAAGGGTGAATTTTGCTAGATAGTAATGACGGTATTTCAATAAGATAAGCGGTATGAAATAAGAAAGTACCGCACAGTAGCTATATACGCCACCATAGATTTCTTTTTCAGTTGCAAAATGCAAAATACCAAATATGGAATTGCCAATAATAACGAGCATTAAGCTAATTAAAGTCACATGAATACGGTGCCAGTAGGATGACCTGGAGTTTTTGATGTTGAATTTATTGTTTAACCATATTTTTGCTTGTCTCATCACCAATATCCATTTGATAATTTTTATATTTATGTTGTAACTTTGTATAACGATAACTATAGTTGAAATTTGATAAAAGGCTATAAAATCAGCATATTAATAGTCAATATTTGAATACGTAAACATACTGTATGTGCAATACGAGCATTAATTTTATAGCAAATTAACGTTATCCTAGCGACGCTTTATTGATTGATGAAAACTTTAAAAAAGAATAAAAAGGGAGAAGCTATGAAGTTACTAAAGAGTTTATTGTTACCAACGATTATTATTGGGCCATTTGTGCTTGGTGCGGCGGTTATTTTTCTGATTTATCATGCTTATGATAAAATTTGATTATCATGACCTTATAATCAAATGTCGTGATATGATGGGTATATGATATAGCTTTTTACAAGGTGTAACTTACGTTAAAATATAGATACTTATGATTATCTATAGGAACCTGATAATGAAAACACTGGATCAATGGCTTGATGAATACGCCCAAAGCCATCAAAATAAAACCAATAAGACGATTCATTATATTTTTGTGCCACTTATTATGTTTAGCTTAATGGGTGTTTTATTAAGTATTTCCCCTTGGTTTATGTGGCTTTTAGTCGTAGTTAGTTTAATTTTCTATGCGAGATTATCATTAAAGCTTAGTCTGTACATGTTGGTGATTACCTTGATTATGGTTGTTATTCTATATCAAATACCACAACTTTTCTGGGTGAGTTTGATTATCTTCATCATTAGCTGGGTTTTTCAATTTATTGGACACAAACTTGAGGGTAAAAAACCTTCCTTTTTCAAGGATCTACAGTTCTTGCTTATCGGACCTTTGTGGGTTTTGAACCATGTTCTGAGCAGATGTGAGACTAAAAAATAACCAAAACACCGCCTTCATTGCACTTATATATTGGTGTTAAATTGATGTTTAAAGATGTTATTTGTTGATTTTTGACACTTTTTTGAAAGCTTGGGTCAAATGTGTTAGGGTAAAAAAGGATTAATAATAGAGGAGGAGTTTATGAGTAGGCAAAAAGGCGCCTATGCACCCGTATTTTACCCATCGATAATTTTGATTGTGTTGTTTGCATTGATTGGTGTGCTATGGCCAGAGCACGCTAAATTATTTTTTGCAAATATCCAAAGTTGGCTAACATTACAAACTGGTTGGCTTTATATTTTAGGTATGGCAATCTTTGTTTGTTTATGTATTTTCTTGATGGTTAGTCGCCTGGGGGATATCAAGCTAGGTCCAGATCATAGCTTGCCTGAACATAGCAATATTTCTTGGTTTGCGATGTTGTTTGCAGCTGGGATGGGAATTGGCTTGATGTTCTTTAGTGTTGCTGAACCATTACAACATTACCTCTCACCACCAGATGTTAGTACAAGTAATAGTATTCTTGCAGCAAAGGATGCGATGAATGTGACCTTCTTTCATTGAGGGCTACAGGCGTGGTCTGTGTATGCAATTGTTGGCTTGGCTTTGGCATATTTTTCATATCGGCATAAGCTACCATTACTGCCACGTTCGGTACTCTACCCACTTATTGGTAAGAGAATTTATGGCGTGATAGGGCATGTTGTTGATGTGTTTGCAATTTTAGGTACGATGTTTGGTATTGCAACCTCTTTGGGGTTGGGGGCGACACAGGTTAATGCAGGGTTGCATTTCTTATTTAATATCCCCGTCAATGTTCCTGTGCAGACCATTTTGATTATTATCATCACACTCATTGCAACGACGTCAGTGGCACTAGGATTAGAAAAAGGGATTAAGCTATTAAGTAACTTTAATATTATCGTGGCTGTGCTCTTATTACTGTTTGTATTGTTCTTGGGAGGTTTTACCTCTTTATTACAAGCATTTGTACAAAACACAGGAAGTTATCTAAGTAGTATAGTTAATAAGACTTTTAATCTTTATGCTTATGAGAATAAGCAAGGCTGGTTAAGTGGCTGGACATTGTTTTATTGGGGATGGTGGATTGCATGGTCACCATTTGTTGGGATGTTTATCGCCAAAGTATCAAAAGGGCGTACTATTCGTGAATTCTTGGTTGGTGTGTTATTTATTCCAACTGGTTTTACCTTTCTTTGGCTAAGTGTTTTTGGCAATTCAGCGATTAACTTGGTATTGCATGACCAATCAATGGCTTTAGTGCAGGCGGTTCAGCATAATATTCCGGTGGCATTGTTTGAATTCTTGCAGCACTTCCCACTATCTTCCGTTACCTCAATACTAGCCTTGATTTTATTGGTAACATTTTTTGTGACTTCAGCAGACTCAGGCTCACTGGTGATTGATATTATTGCTACGGCAAATGCTAAAAAATCAATTGTATGGCAACGCATCTTTTGGTCATTGCTAGAAGGATTTTTGGCAATATCGTTGCTTTATTCAGGAGGGTTAGCAGCACTGCAAACAGCAACTATTGCCAGTGCGTTTCCATTTCTAATTGTGTTGTTTTTCATGTGTATTGCGTTAGTTAAAGCATTGCGTGAAGACTATTTGCGTCTATCAAGTATTCAAACACACTCAACAGCAGTACAGTACACATCGGCAAATGCAAGTTGGCAGCAACGCTTAGATGGTCTTTTGATGTTACCTAATCGCGAGCAAGCACTGACATTCTTGAAGCAAGTGGCACAACCTGCAATTGAAAAAGTTGGGACACGTATTAGAAAAGAATTAGAAGTTCAAATTGTAATGGATGAGGGTAAAGTGCGTTTATTGATTCCAAAATCAGATGATACTGATTTTGTTTATAGTATACATATTCGTGCTTTTGCTTTGCCAAGCTACGCTGAAGATGATGGTGGCAATGAGAAAAACATAGATGAGCAAGATGAGCATTATTATCGTGCCGAAGTGTTTTTAGAACATGGCGGTCAGCAATATGACATTATGGGCTATACCGAAGAGCAGGTAATTGCCGATATCTTAACCCAATATGAAAAGCATCTATATTATATTCATGTATCAAATGCAGATAAGGCGCTTGTTTGATTGAGTTAGTCGCACTTTGAGTCTAGACGTTTTTTGAAGCGTTGCTGTAGTTTATTTAGCATGTTGCTTGCTGTTTTTTCAAACAAAAAAGGCAATATTGCATGTATGGAGCAAAAAATACCAGCTGCCATCATCAACACGCCACAGTAGAGCGCTTCTTTGGCATGTTGAAAATATCCTTCATTGATATCGTTTAAATGTTTGGTTAAATAATTCATTTAGTCCTCCTTTTAGTCTCCAGTCGTTTATGCTAAACGAGCTATGTCACACTTGTCAAAATGTTATGGCTCCTTATCAAAAAATCACATTATCAACATAGTTAGCAAGCATAAACATCAAATCGACTACTTTTACCAATCACTTGACTGGTCGGCTTTTGATGGCCAATAAAATCGCCTAAGCGCGGGCGTTTAACGACTATTTTCTTAGGGTTTAATACTTTAGCTTGTTGGAAAAGCAGCTTATTGCTTTGTTCATCAATGCCTACCAAATCATGCAATAATTGCATATTCTTTTTAACCTTAGCGCTTTTAGTGCGCTCAGGAAACATTGGGTCAAGGTAGATTACATTATATTTGCCCGCTTGATGCACATGATCAAGGTGAGTGGAGTTGGCGAAGTAAAGACTAATTCTATCGGTAATTTCCGCTAAATTTGATTCTTCTTTGGCGCGCCGTAAGCCATCTTGAAGCAGCAAAAACACATAAGGGTTTTGCTCTATTGCGTCGATAGTATGTCCTCGTGCGGCAAGCGAGAAGCTATCCTGTCCAAGACCTGCTGTCATATCTAGAATGCTGAGTATATCTTTGCCTTTCCCTTCAATTGCTTTGATTAAATCAAGTTTTGCGGTATTGGGTTTGATGCGATTTTGAATGTCATGACTATTAAAATCAACACAGAGTGTTAATAATGAATCGCTATGCTTTAGTGTGAGCACATCATCTTCATACTCAAGATAAAATAACTGTTTAGGGATGGAGCTCAATCTATTGATAGATATAGATTTAAGCATCTCTAAATCAGGTGAGATTGTCGTGTTATGTGATGTGAGATAGTTTATGGATTGCATATATTGTAATTCTTATTTTTTACGTTTAGCACGTGGATGGGTTTGGTCATAGACACTTGCCAGTTGCTGAAAATCAAGGTGTGTATAAATCTGAGTAGTTGAAATATCGCTATGTCCTAGTAGGTTTTGCACAGCGACAATATCTCTGGAAGATTCAAGTAAATGGCTAGCAAAGGCGTGCCTTAGCATATGCGGATGAATATGCTTTGGCGCGTGTTCAAGTGCAAATTTTTCAAAACGTTTTTGAATGCTGCGCGCTTGAATTGGTGTGCCTTTTAATGTGGTAAAAAGATAGTCATGGGTGCAGTTTAAACTTTGACGTATGTTTAACCATTTATTCATGGCGCTAATTGCTTTGTCACCAATTGGCACGATGCGTTCTTTGCTGCCCTTGCCAAATACGCGAATGGTTTTTTGTGAGAAATCGATTTGTTCAAAACGTAATTGGGCTAATTCACTAAGGCGCAGTCCGCTGCTGTAGATAACCTCAAGCATGGCAAGATCACGCAGCGCTAAATCATCATCGCTTTGATAGTCTAGAACTTGCTGCATTTGATCAACATCGAGTGTTTTGGGAAGCTTCTTTGGCGATTTAGGCGCTTTGATAGCATAAGAAGGATCTTCTATGATTATTTCATTGCTCAACAAATAGCGGAAAAAAGATTTAACAGCACTTAATTTGCGTTGAATGGATTTGGGGCTAATGCCTTGACTATGCAAGGTTTTAAGCCAAAGTTTGATCTCTTGTGATGAACTTTCAGAAAGTGCTTTATCTTTGCTTTGCAAAAAGACATCAAACCCATGTAAGTCACGCTGATAGGCATCGATGGTGAGATCAGAGTAATTGCGCTCAAATTTTAGGTGATGCAAAAAGTTATTAAGTTCTGAGCTCATCTAAACTTGTGCCTGCACATGGTTTTTTTGTATTTGTCATGAGTATATACTCATCGCGACAAGAAAAAACAAAAAAAACAAAAAAAACAAAAAAAACAAAAAAACAGAAAAAGCAAAAAAGCGAGTGATCCCTTGGCAAAAAAAGCAATTCTATTAATTAATGGCGAGATCGATATCGCATTTTGTGAGTCTTATATCTGTCAGCATTTAGATGATTTACCAATTTATTGTGCTGATGGGGCATTTAATCAGATTCAAGATGTCAAAAGTCTTGTTAATAAAGTACAGATGATTATTGGTGACGGTGACTCGATTGATCATGCCAAGCGCTTAAATATTCCATATCAGCAAGATGATGATCAATATTCTACCGATTTTGAGAAAGCGTTAAGCCATTTACAACAACACGGATATCATGAGTTATCTTTATTTGGGTTGGGTGGCAAGGAAATGGATCATTACCTTGGCAATATATCAACTTTGCTTAAGCATCAGCATCAACTCAAATATCAAGTGATTGATCGTTATGGTGTTTCACAGTTAATGCATCAAAACATGCATATAACCAATGCTAAAGGAAAAATGGTTTCAATTGTGCCGCTGTTTGAGCTAGTTGATTTAACATTACAAGGGTTCGCCTTTGATTTGGATCAATATACCTTACGTTTTGGCGAAGAGCTGGGTATTCGTAATCATGCGCTTCAAGATGAGCTATTTATCGACTATTCACAAGGCAGTGGCTTGCTGTTCTTGTCGCATGATCCTTATCATCGATCGCTGTCAAAATAAAATAGTTAGCATTGCGCAGATAAAATGATTTGTTTTTTATACAGTCTTGCTATACTGAGTGCGACTTTTTGGTCTTTGAGTGATTTTTGTTCTTATATGTGAGTGATTTTATCATGTTGCATATACCCACTAAGCGCATAAGAGTACATGGAGTCAGTAAAGTTTAATTTAAATATATAGTAAGAGAGTATAGGATATGTCGCAACAAACAGGTGCCGTAAAATTTTTTAATGAAACAAAAGGCTTTGGTTTTATCAAGCCAGACAATGGTGGTTCTGATCTTTTCGTTCACGTAACTGCATTAAATGGTTTACAGTCATTAGCTAATGATCAACGCGTTTCATTTGATATCGAAGATGGCCGCCGTGGTCCACAAGCAGTAAACGTTCAAATTGCTGGATAATTTATTTCATCAAGAGCGCTTCTAGAAGTGCTCTTTCATTATTTTAAAGTGTTTCATTATTATCAGAATTATCTGATTTGACCTCGGGGCGTAGCGCAGCTTGGTAGCGCGTTAGCATGGGGTGCTAAAGGTCGTGGGTTCAAATCCCGCCGTCCCGACCATTGTTATGTTTATTCAATAATATCGATTTGACCCTTGTCATTGGCTATGAGCAATATATCGGCAGGGTTAACAGCAAATAAACCATTGCAAACCACACCGATGATTTGATTGATTTGCTGTTCAAGTTTCAATGGGTTATCAATCATTAGATTATGGATATCAATAATAATATTGCCATTGTCAGTGATAACACCTTCGCGGTAAATTGGTTGACCGCCTAGCTTTACTAACTCCTTGGCAACATAGCTGCGCGCCATAGGAATAACTTCAATCGGTAATGGAAAGCGTCCTAGTTGAGGTACTAATTTGCTTTGATCAATAATACAAATAAATTTGTCACTAGCAACACGACAAATTTTTTCGCGAGTCAATGCTGCTCCCCCACCTTTGATCAGCTCTCGGTGTTTATTGGCTTCGTCAGCGCCATCAATATAAATATCAACTTTATTTGGATAGTTTAAGTCAACAACTTCAAAGCCATGTGCTTTGAGGCGCTTAGTACTTTCCTCAGAACTTGAAACAGTTAGCTCAATTTTGGACTTGATTTTGGCAAGTTCATCAATAAAAAAGTTAACCGTTGAACCAGTGCCAACACCAACGGTCATTCCTGGTTTGATATATTCAATTGCGGCAGTTGCAGCAATTTTTTTTAATTCATTTTGATCTGTTTTTTTATTGAAAAACATAAGCAGTGTGATCCATTTAATTGAGGTAGGTGGTTTATTTTGGCATATTTATGAGGGATTACAAAGGTAAAAAATAAGTCAAGGTTATAGATTATGATGATGGGTATTAACTAAAAAGAAGAGGAAACAGTAAGAAACTTTACAAGAATAAAAGACTTAACAGGATGATAATTGATCTTCAGCGAGTAAACCTGGTTAAAATATAATCTAAACTTATAGAAATGGCAAATTTCTCACAAAGATTTGGTTAAAATCCTACATATTTTGATAATTGTTTTGTCCATAATGACACACATGCAACGGATGGCGACCTTAACGGATGAAGGTAGAAATGGATAGCCCCCCGCACGGATGAATTTTAATAGGATATGGATATCCTGAAACCCACCTAAATTTTTGCCATCTGTTGCTGAATTCCCCAGTTGATATGATCTAAGAGCAAAGCATTGTTGCTATGTGTTTGTTTGGCTTTTTCAAGCAGTATAATAATCTCTTTGGAAAAAGGTGCATTACCAAGGGCAATGTAAATATTTCTAAGCCAAGCCTGATAACCAATCCGACGAATGGCAGAGCCTTCTGTTTTTTTCAAAAACGCTTGTTCTGACCATTGTGCTAAATCCATCAAACTTTGTTGGCTTAAGTGTGCGCGTGCGAGAAAATCCGACTCAGCGGTTACGGGTGCATATCTATTAATCGGGCATACCAGTTGACAGTCATCGCAGCCATAGATGCGATTACCAATTGCTTGCCGATATTGCATTGGAATCACACCTTTGTTTTCAATCGTTAAATAAGAGATGCATTTATTGGCATCAATGACTTTGTTATTAACTATGGCATTGGTAGGACATGCTTTAATGCAAGCTTGGCATTTACCGCATTGATCCGTTATAGGTAATTGTGCAAATGCACTAAAATCAAGATTAGAGTAGATGCATCCAATAAAGAAAAATGAACCATCGATGGGATGCAGAAGATTACTGTTTTTACCAATCCAGCCAAGACCAGCTTTTTCAGCTAATGGTTTTTCTAACACGGGGGCGCTATCAGTAAAAACACGTGCGCTGTGCTTGGGAAAAACACTTTGAATGAAATCACTTAGCTTACTTAGCTTCTGGCGCAATACCTTGTGATAGTCGCGACCATGCGCATAAACAGAAATAGCAGCATTTTCACTTGGTGTTGATAGCGTTTTGCGAATACCTTTGAAGCAATAAGCCTGGGGTAAATAGTTTAAACGCACAACAATGACACTTTTAGTGTCCGCAACAAGCTCGTGCGGCGTATATCGTTTACTGCCATGCTTGACCATATAGTTAAGATCAGCATGA
The DNA here is from genome assembly GCF_057495195.1 of Cysteiniphilum sp. Taxonomy (NCBI): domain Bacteria; kingdom Pseudomonadati; phylum Pseudomonadota; class Gammaproteobacteria; order Thiotrichales; family Fastidiosibacteraceae; genus Cysteiniphilum; species Cysteiniphilum sp. The sequence continues at coordinate 45,112 of NZ_JBXTEF010000134.1, forward strand.
TAATCTTGTCGAAGCCATTCTTGATACTTAGGGATATACTGATCAAGTAGGCAGTCGGTAGCTGATATATCAGAAATACCTAGTGTGGTCAGTGCAAATTGTTTAATGCTGTTCCACTGTTCTAAGCTTATGCTGTTCGAGTTCAATGTTTTTAAGGCTATTTGAGATAGATTCACGAGGTAGGCTCGATTGTACTGCAATGCGATGGCAAATAATACAAATAATTAATAATGCAATCATGGCTTCAGGCAGATCAAAAACAGCTATTCCACCACCATAGTTGCCAAGATAAGATATGGTGGTTAGCAGCACTAAATAAAGCCAGAGCCAGTAAGATTGCTTGAAATTCCAATTGATCGTGATACTTTTATCCTTTTTGAATATCCGGTAAAGCATTAAGACAATAATGGCTATTGCAATCATAAAACTTGTCTTTGAGACGATATTCCAGCCACTCCAATAAACAATTAAGGTGCTAGCATAAAATGCCATAATATTCCAAATCCGGGCAAAAGGTAGTCGAAATGGTCGATGTACTTCAGGGATGCGTAGGCGCAAAGCGCTAGCACTAACAGGGCCCATAATATAGGTCAATGCAACAAGTGAAGTTAGAAAAGTTGCCATGGTTGACCAGCCAGGCAGTGGTGCAAACATCAGCATACCAATGATGAAATTAATAATAATACAATAAAGAGGGTTGCCTTTGGGCGTCAGTTTGGCAAATATTTGTGGAATATAGTTGTTTTGACTCATAGCAAAGATAGAGCGTGTGGCGCTGCCAAAATACATCAGTCCTGCAGCAAGTGGGCCAACAATAGCACCAATGTAAATCAATACCATCAACCATTTAATTTCAAGCATTTTAGCAATCATTGCAAAAGGACCAAAAGATTCATCAGTATGATCGCCTGCAAGACTAATATGCTGCCAGTTATTATGTTCAACACTGCCAGAAACGGCATAGATATAAGCTGCTTGTAGTAGTAGAAAAATAATCAGGCACGCAATAATCGAACCGATAATAGCAATGGGGATAGCTTTTTTAGGATTTTTGGTTTCACCTGCCATCTCTGCCGCAAGTTTGAACCCCGTGAAGGAAAAGGCAATACCACCTAATGATATGGCTGATAATACACCTGAGCTGCAATTGGGGGCAAAGCTTAGATGGGTGGATGTGACAGGAGTGCTTTGATGCAGATGATAAACAATCACTAATATGATAATCGCAATAATGCTTGGAACAATAATTTTGATAATCGTCAGAAAGTTATTTGCACGAATCAACCAACGTAGCGAATAAGTATTAAGGATGCTGATCAAGAGTAATAAAATCGCAGCAAATCCCAATCCACTAGCGCTTAAACCGCCACTAGAGGCGTTGATAAGTGTTGGGAAAAAAACAGCAAGATATTGGATGATGGCTTGAGCCTCCGTTGGGGCAAGCGTTAAATAGGATAACCAGATAATCCACGCGAAGATAAAGCTAACTAAAGTTCCATGGGTAATGTGTGGGATACGTGTGCTTGAGCCTGTGACGGGTATCATAGTGCAAATTTCAGCAAAGACAAAAGCGATGATCATGATTAATAGCGCACCAATAATCCATGATAGCATTGCAGCAGGTCCAGCATAACTTGCGGTTTGCGATGCGGCAAATAGCCAGCCGGAGCCTAAAATAGCGCTGACTGATGAAAATAGTAGTCCTGCGATACTTATGTTACGTGTTTTCAAATGAAGTCTCTGTTTATCATCGTGGGAAAGTACGGTAATTAAAAAGAAGGCAAATTACAAGGTAATTGCAAATTAAATATCATCTTATTTCAGTTGAAAAATTATGCTAGAGATAGCCATTGTAATGGCAGAAATTCTACCAAATGGCATATAAAGTAGATGATTAAGCCGGAACTGCCCAACCAGTAACTTGCTGAAGGACTTTACCTAATTCAGCAGGTGATTTGCTAACAGCGACACCTGCGGCTTCAAGTGCTGCAAATTTCTCAGCAGCTGTACCTTTACCACCAGAGATGATCGCACCGGCATGACCCATACGCTTACCTGCAGGCGCTGTTACACCCGCAATGTATGATACAACTGGCTTAGTAACGTGGTTTTTAATATATTCAGCAGCTTCTTCTTCAGCTGAACCACCGATCTCACCAACCATGATGATTGCTTCAGTTTGTGGGTCATTTTGGAACATTTCCAAAGCATCGATAAAGTTAGTGCCTGGAATTGGATCGCCACCGATACCGATACATGTTGATTGGCCAAAGCCTAAAGCAGTCGTTTGGTTAACTGCTTCGTATGTTAATGTACCAGAGCGTGATACGATACCAACTTTACCTGGCATATGGATGCTGCCCGGCATAATACCGATTTTACACTCACCTGGCGTAATGACGCCTGGGCAGTTTGGACCGATTAAACGTGAGCCTGAGCGCTCAACATAAACTTTAGCTTCAAGCATATCCATAACAGGAATGCCTTCAGTAATACATACGATCAATTTGATGCCAGCATCAGCCGCTTCGATGATTGAGTCTTTACAAAACGGAGCTGGTACGTAAATAACAGTTGCATCAGGTTGTACTGCATCAACGGCTTCTTGAACCGTATTGAATACTGGTAGACCTAAGTGAGTGGTGCCCCCTTTGCCTGGTGTGACGCCACCAACCATTTTTGTACCATAAGCAATTGCTTGCTCAGAGTGGAAAGTGCCTTGCTTACCAGTAAAACCTTGGCAGATAACTTTTGTATTCTTATTAACTAAAACGCTCATACGTGAGATACCTCTTTAACTGCTTCGATGATTTTCTTCGCACCATCTGTGAAACCATTAGCAGCAATAATATTTAAACCGCTTTCTTTTAATTTTTTGGCACCTAATTCAGCATTTGTACCGGCAAGACGCACAACAACTGGCACTTTAACGCCAACTTCTTCAACTGCTGCCATAATACCTTCAGCAATCATGTCACAACGCACGATGCCACCGAAGATATTCACAAATACACCTTTAACTGCTGCATCAGATAGAATGATTTTGAATGCTTCTGATACGCGCTCTTTTGTCGCACCACCGCCGACATCTAGGAAGTTTGCAGGACGTCCACCGTGAAGTTTAACGATGTCCATTGTTGCCATTGCAAGACCTGCACCATTAACCATGCAACCAATGTCACCATCTAGCGCAACGTAGTTAAGTTCCCACTCAGCAGCACGTGCTTCACGCTCATCTTCTTGCGATAAGTCACGCCATTCAGCTAACTGTGGTTGACGATATAATGCATTGCCATCAACAGCTACTTTAGCATCCAAACAATGAAGATTGCCTTCTTTAGTGATGACTAAAGGATTGATTTCTAAAAGCTCAAGATCTCTTTCTTGGAACATTTTTGCAAGACCTAAGAAAATCTTGGTGAATTGCTTGATTTGATTGCCTTCTAAGCCAAGTTTAAACGCAATTTTACGTGCTTGGTAAGGTTGCGCGCCGACGACTGGGTCAATAATTTCTTTGAAGATTTTCTCAGGTGTTTTTTCTGCAACTTCTTCAATCTCAACACCACCTTCAGTCGATGCCATAAAGATAATACGACGTGTGCTACGATCAACAACCGCGCTTAGATATAATTCTTTGGCAATATCAGTGCAGCTTTCGATAAGGATTTTGCTAACTGGCTGACCGTTTTCATCGGTTTGGAAAGTAACAAGACGTGTGCCCATCATGTTTTTCACAAAATTAGCAACATCTTCCTTGTTAGAAACAAGTTTCACGCCACCCGCTTTACCGCGACCGCCTGCATGAACCTGAGCTTTAACAACCCACATGTCACCACCAATTTTATCAACAGCAACCAATGCTTCTTCAACGCTTTCAACAGCATAACCTTTTGATACCGGTAAGCCGTATTCAGCAAAAAGCTGTTTTGCTTGATATTCATGTAAATTCATATCTTTCTCACTATTTACTTTATGGTTTGTTTAACAAAATTTTCATGTTCTGATCGACACAAAAACGAAAACACCGGCAAGTATATCCTAATATTAATGCTCGGTTAAGCATCAATTACCAAAGTTTTTGTTTTCGCTTTTTTTAATGAGTATATACTCATAGGAAATCTGTTTTTTTGAATGTGATTATGGAATTTTTAAACGAGATAGCGCCTATTATTATCATTGCGGCAACCATTATTGCTATTTGTGTTGGTAGTTTTTTAAATGTGGTCATTGCGCGCCTACCTGAAATACTAGATAAGCAATACAAAGATCAAGCCTATGATATTCTTGATATCTCGCCACCTGATATAAAAGGGGGAGGGTCTGAAAATATTCGTCGCAGGTCAGCTTGTCCGACGTGTCACCAGCCGCTGAAGCCATGGCACAATATTCCTCTTATAAGCTTTATCTTTTTGCGCGGAAAATGTAGTTTTTGCCATAGTAAAATATCTTTGCTCTATCCAAGTGTGGAATTCATTAGTGGTCTGTTGGTGTTTCTCACGCTGTACTATTTTGGCATAACACCTGCGGCATTGTTGTTATGCTTGATGTATTTCTTTTTAATTCCGCTCGCAGCGATTGATCTTAAACATTTTATGTTGCCTGATAATCTAACCTTGCCTTTGCTTTGGCTTGGGCTATTAATAAATTGCGCGTTTGTTTTTAGCTCGCCAGTGCAAGCAATATTGGGCGCGGTCCTTGGTTGTGGCATATTGTGGATAGCATTCTGGTTGTTTAAGCTGATTACCAAGAAAGAAGGGATGGGCTATGGTGATTTTAAGTTAATGGCAGCACTTGGCGCTTGGTTTGGTGCACCAAGCTTGCTGTTTTTGATATTCACCAGTGCGGTGATCGGTATTGTGTTTGCCATTATCACAAGCTTAATAAAACGGCAAGGAGCCTCGATGATACCTTTTGGTCCCTCCATCGCACTTGCTGGGATATTGTATCCTTTTATCGGTCAAACGCTCACTCATGCATATTTCCAAATGCTATTAAAGTAAAAGAGATTTTCAATAAAACTGGGTTATCCCGGGCAAAATTCGCCAAACTGATTGATGTAAAGTTACCAGTTCTAAGAAATTGGGAACAAGGGCGTAGAGAGCCTACTGAACCTGCTAAAGCTTTGCTAAAATGTGAATCAAGGTTTAAATTATGCACAGTATTTTTGTGCCAGCAACTCAAATGCTGCACATAGCCTTCCAA
>NZ_JBXTEF010000135.1:0-12750 GCF_057495195.1 Cysteiniphilum sp.
TTGGAAGGCTATGTGCAGCATTTGAGTTGCTGGCACAAAAATACTGTGCATAATTTAAACCTTGATTCACATTTTAAAAGTGACTACTTCAGCACACGCACTTTTGTCAATGCGTAAGAACTCAAGATTGACCTCATCATCAACATTAAAATGCAGATTTGCTGGTGTATATACCCCATCTTTAACAGTGATAATCGCTATATTATTTTGTATTTTCTCAATCTTTGCTTGTGACAGCCAAAACCAATATACGACAAAAATGGCAGCAATGATTAATACAACATTCACAATAATCGTAGTCATGCTGATTCTCCTTGAATTATGCTATTGTTTTTTATTTTTTTAACTTTTAAAAACCGTAAGCGATTGGCATTAGTAACAACCGTGAGTGATGATGCAGCCATTGCAGCTGCTGCAATGATCGGACTTAAAAGCACGCCAAACACTGGAAATAAAATGCCTGCCGCTACTGGAATACCCAAGCCATTATAAATAAAAGCACCAAACAGGTTTTGCTTGATATTCTTCATTGTAGCGCGTGAGACTAAAATGGCATCAGCAACACCGATTAGTGAGCTACGCATCAAGGTAATATCTGCACTCTCTATCGCAATATCTGTGCCATTACCAATTGCAAAACCCACATCTGCTTGTGCTAATGCTGGCGCGTCATTAATCCCATCGCCAACCATGGCAACTATTTCATTTTTCTGTTGTAAAGCTTTGATATGCTTAAGTTTATCCTCAGGCATACTTTCGGCTAAGACATTATCTATACCAAGCGTTTTGGCAATTGCTTGTGCGGTTTGTTTATTATCACCTGTGATCATCGTAATTTGGATGTTATTGCGTTTAAATATATCAATGGCTTCTTTGGCATGTTCTTTAATAGGATCAGCAACAGCGATAATGCCACTTAAGGCCTTGTTAATTGCTACATACATTACTGTTTGACCTTGATGACTTTTAGTTGTAGCAAGTGCTTCTAGCTTGAGATTTTTAAGTCCATGGTTTGCCATGATTTTATGATTACCAATAATAACAGGCTCATTATTAACCTCTCCGGTCACACCAAGTCCGGTATGACTCTGAAAATTATTAACGGGTAATAACTCTGCTGAGTTTAACACTTTTTTGACAATTGCCTCAGCCAATGGATGCTCAGAATGTGCCTCTAAACTCGCCGCGATTTTTAATAAATCTTGTTCATTAATACCATCAACACAAGTTACACTAACAACCTCAGGTTGCCCTTTCGTAATCGTTCCAGTTTTATCAAGCACCACGCGTGTTATTTTACTGGCAGTTTGTAAGGCTTGACCATTTTTGATTAAAATGCCTAGTTGTGCGGCTTTACCCATCCCGACAATAATGGAAATTGGCGTTGCCAAGCCTAGTGCACATGGACATGCAATCACAAGTACCGTAATACCTGCCACAAGCACAAAACCAATACCAAATCCCAAATTAAACCAAACAAGTGCTGCTGCAATTGCGCATAATATAACAAAAGGTACAAAATATCCTGATACTGTATCGGCAAAGCGTGCAATCGATGGCTTGGTATTTTGCGCTTGTTTCACCAAAGCAATGATTTGCGAAAGTATCGTCTCTTTAGTGAGCTTAGTCACACGATAGTTAAAACTCCCTGTTTTATTGAGAGTACCTGAGAATACTTTATCTGACATTGACTTTGCAACAGCTATGGGCTCACCAGTTAACATTGATTCATCAACATAAGAGCTACCCTCGATAATTTCACCATCTAGTGCAATTTTAGATCCCGGCTTCACACGAATCACATCACCTAGCTTCAGCTGATCAATGGCAACCTTCTCCTCTTGCCCATCAGCATTAATACGATAAGCAAACTTGGGTTGCAAACCAATAAGTTGTTTAATAGCTTCGGATGTTTTACCCCGCGCCTTTTGCTCTAACCAAGCACCAAGATTAACCAGTGCTATGATAATAAGTGCTGCCTCAAGATAATTATGTCTGGCATTTTCAGGGATTATTGCTGGCGTTATAATCACAATCATTGAATAAATCCACGCGGCTAATGTACCTAAGCTAATCAGTGTATCCATTGTTGCATGATGCTGCAAAAAGGCTTTATAGGCTGATTTATATAAATGTGCAGCTGCCGTAACCATAATAACAAGTGTAATCACTGATATGATAAGCCAAAATATATTCATGCTATGCGGCATAATTACTGGCGAGTATGAGCTCATACCATAAAACATTAAAAATAAGCCAAAAACACCAGGAATAATTACCTTTTGCCATAGCTTGGGTTTTTCAGCTAGAGCAGCTTTCTCTGAGCCTTCGGTGATTTCTTCAGCAATATAACCTAATTGTTTTAAGCATTGAATAATATCTAGTGCTTTAAGACTTGTTTCAACCTGAAGGGTTCTATCGGCAAAATTAACTCGCCCTTCTGTGATTTCTGGCATTTTAATAAGCGCTGATTCAATCTTGCCAACACAGCTCATGCATGAGACATTTTTCAATGCAAACTCATACTGATTTATTCTTGCATTACTCATGATTGTTTTGCTCCTTTTTACATCTTGTTGCTCCTTGCAGCTTTTTCCCATTTTTCTGATTTTGATAAAGGTCTTTCAAAATCGGACAGTCTTTGCTGTCTGCCTTACCATCACACGACTGCTCAAGTTTTGTAAGATGCTGCTTTAACTGTGTCAATAGTGTAATTTTCTCATTAACATCTTCTAGTTTCTGCCAAACTTTTTTCTTAACTTCCACACTTGGCAAGTTTTTATCCTCAATCGCAAATAACTCAGAAATTTCTGCCAAACTAAACCCAATATATTTGGCATTTTCAATGAATCGAATCTTATCAATGATCGATTGATCATATTGTCGGTAACCACTAGCACTTCGCTTGGGCTTTAATAAACCAATCTTTTCATAATGCCTTAGAGTGACTGTTGTAATCCCTAATTGCTGCGAAAGCTCACCAATATTCATAACATCTCCAGATGATTATCTGTCGTTAGTATAGTCAATATAAGGTTAACCTTAGGGTTAAGGTCAATGATTTGGTTTGAAATTATTTAAGAAATTTAAGTTAAGCAAAAAATAGTAGGCTTAAAATATGATAAGAGTAGCCAATGAATACTTAATAAATATATCTATGCAGTTTAGCTCTCAGCATTTTCCTGCATCAATTTTTTATACTTCTTCTCGATCATCTTACGCTTCAGTGCTGATAAGTGGTCGAAGTAAGTAATTCCATCTAAGTGATCAATCTCATGCTGAATACAGCGACCATGATAACCATCACATTCCATTTCATATGCTTCACCAAACTCATTTAAAGCGCGCATTTTAACCCATTCGGCACGCTTAACTTTAGCTGAAACGCCAGGGAATGACAAACACCCTTCCTCATCATCAATCTCACCCTTGCGCTCAATGATTTCAGGGTTAATGGCTACGATTTTTTGATCTTTATTTTCAGAACCATCCATAATAAACAAACGCATATTAAGTCCCACTTGCGTAGCAGCTAAGCCACCACCATGCTCGACATACATCGTTTCAAACATATCAGCAATTGTTTGACGTAACGCATCATTAATTGCATCAATAGCGACTGGATCTGCCTTTTGCTTTAGAAAGGGGTGTGGATATTTTAATACAGTTAATCGTGTCATATTGATAAAGCTTCATTTATAACAATTTGTAATATGCGCGTTAGTCTACCATAAATTGCTTTTGAGCTTAACCACTTGTCTCACACTTTCCAATCAATTGGCAATAAATCATGCGCTAATAAATAATTATTTGTTTGAGAGAAGTGTTTTGAGCCAAAAAAGCCACGATGTGCCGACAAGGGTGACGGATGTGGAGACTTTAAAATAAAATGTTTATCGTGATCGATTAACTGTGCTTTTTTTTGCGCAGGAGCCCCCCACAATAAAAAAACAACATGACTTTTATGTTGACTGATCTGACGAATCACATGATCGGTAAATTGCTCCCAACCTTTATTAGCATGTGAATGTGCTTGATGCGCCTCAACTGTTAAAACGGTATTGAGCAAGAATACACCCTGCTTTGCCCAAGCACTTAAATCGCCTGTTTTCGCACTCTCAACACCAAGATCATTGTGTAACTCTTTATAAATATTCATAAGCGACGGCGGTAGCTTAACACCAGCCTGCACTGAGAATGCCAAACCATGGGCTTGATTGATATTGTGATAAGGATCTTGCCCGAGAATAACAACTTTTAGCGATTCAAATGGACATAATTTAAATGCATTGAAGACATCTTCCTTTTGCGGAAAAATTTGTTTTCCTTGTTGTCGCGCATTATTAACAAAAGCCAAGGTTTCTTTAAATTCAGTGCTTTTTTTATAATCAGCCAAAACATCTGACCATGAGAGCAATGAGAGATCTGCTTTCATCTTAGTTATGCTCTGATGACATTAAGCTCACTGGCCATACGAAACCATTCAGCTGCCATTCTATAATCACCGCTATTATATGCATGCAAACCACGCAGCATCGGTGATTTATTATAGGCATTGCGTTGTACACCAATATAATACCAAAGACTAGCTGTTTTCATATCTTTGGCAACTCCACAGCCAAACTCATACATATAGCCAATCACTAAAGTGGCATTGGTATCCGCACTTCGTGCAAAAGGCAAAAGCTGCTGATAAGCAAGAGGACAGTTGCCTTGTTCAAAATTATGATACCCCAATTGGTAGTTTTGTATCTCATCACTTGTTAATTTAATGGAACACAATAAGGCACTTGCATCAGCTTGAACCTGACGTTGCGAAGTGTTTAAAGTTAACTTGCTTTCATAACGACTATGCAAAGCATCTACCATAATGCCCGCAAAGATAAACAATAAAATGACCAGAATAACCCACTGCATGGGTTTTGATTTTTTTAATTTCAAAACAATCTCCTAGTTTAATCGTTTAGGTTTTCTGCCAATAGCTCACGACGCTGGCGCACTACTTCATACATGGCAACACCTGCTGCAACTGAGACATTGAGACTCGATACTTGCCCCTGCATTGGTAGTTTAGCAAGATAGTCACACATCTTGCGCGTACCAAAGCGAAGACCTGAACCCTCAGCACCCATCACTAACGCAATCGCACCGCTAAACTCACTATCATAGATCAAACTCTCAGCTTCACCCGCTAATCCTGTAACCCATATACCTTCATCTTTTAAGACACCAATAGCACGCGAGAGATTAGTCACCGAGACAAGCTTCATACTACTTAATGCACCACTGGCAACCTTCTCAACCGTTGCATTAATCGTCGCACTGTTATCTTTTGGGAAAACGATAAAATCAACCCCCGCAGCCTCCGCACTTCTAATGCATGCGCCTAAATTATGCGGGTCTTGAACACTGTCAAGGATTAAAATAAAAGGTGTTTTTGCACAACTTGCGACAAGATCGGATAAATCACTTTCTTCATACAATTTAATATCGCTTTGGCAAGCTGCCAATACATTTTGATGTACCACATCTTCAAATGCGTGAGACTGTAGTAATGATTGAAACTTCTCTTTATTGACGAGCTTAAACTCAATATTTTTCTTAGCCATCAATGACTTTAATTCACCCAGTCTTGGGGAGGTGTCTTTACCTTTAAGACAATAGATCACTTTAATACCATCGGCATGTAGTTTAAGGCGCGCCTTGATCGCGTGTATTCCATAAAGTAGTGACATAATTAATTAAAAACTCTCTTTTCTTTGACCTTTCGGCGCACGTAAGTATAAGTGGCCAATTGGAATTCCTTCAACATGTAACCCATGGGTAATCCGATCAACGATTTCTTGGCATTTTTCTTTACATTCCTCACCTCGAAAGCCTTTGGTTACCAACCAGTCTGCAATTTCATTCAAAAACATCTTAAGTTCAGATAATAATTTTTTATTGCGTTCATTCGGACTATAGCGAAAGCGATTAAAATCAAGTGGTTGGCTCCACTGGCGATACAGATTACTTAGCTCAAAGACCACATCCGTGACCATTTGCTCAATCGCAAGCTCAAGCTTGCCCTCGGGCATAATATGCATTTCCCGCATCGATTGAATCTGCTCACGCCTGACATCTGCAATGGTTCTTACAGACTCATTTTGCAGCTCACTTAAACGCTTCCTGTTCGATAAAGTGACTTTATTTTTGGACATAATTACTTAGCTTATAAAGATATATGTCAGGCATTATATACTTAACATTACATTTTTTGCAGCGTTTTCTTGGCGTTTTACGCCAACGACTACCTCACCATTTTGCACCTGAGCGACATTTAAATAAATCAGCAAAATTTATAATGATTTTTATCCATAGACTGATACGATATTGATGTCTAGGGTATAAAATATTAGGGAGATTACTCAAGTGCAAACACACAAAGTAGGATTATTTTCAGCCATCGCCATTCCAGTCACATCAATGGTTGGTTCTGGTTGGCTTTTTAGTGCACAACTCAATGCACAATTAGCAGGAAATTACGCATTTATTGCGTGGATAGGTGCGGCTTTTATCGCCATCATTGTTGGATTATGTTTCGCTAAACTTTGCGCATTATTTCCTGAACGTGGTTTAAACGCCAATTGCGTATCTTTAAGCCATGGCAAGGATTTTGGCATGGTCTTTGCTTTTGCCATCTGGTTTGGGTTGTTGGCAATGATTCCAACTGAAGCGCAAGCAACAGTACAATATTTAAGTCCATTTATCAAGTTCACGACTTTATATCATGGTGAAAGTCTAACTTGGTCAGGCAAGCTATTTGCCATTATTATCTTAGCGGTTTATTTTATCGTGAATTACTTTGGCATTAAGCTATTAGCCTATGTCAATAATATCTCAACTGTTTTTAAAATCAGTATTCCAACACTAACTATTATCGTTTTATTAGCCGCACACTTTGATACAACGAACCTTGATCTTGCGGTTAACCACTACACAGCAAGCTCAATTCAAACCGCACTTATCGGTGCTGGCCTTGTCTATGCGTTTAATGGCTTCCAAGTAGTTGCATCATTTGCTAGCGAGATTAAAAACCCAACACGCAACATCCCATTGGCTATCATTATCTCCGTGGTCATCACACTTGCTTTATATATGCTACTGCAATTTACCTTCATGACGGCAATGCCGCATGATGTTGCTGCTAAAGGTTGGGCGGCTCTTAATTTCTCAAGCCCTTTGGTTAACTTAACCATGCTACTTGGTTTGAATTTCTTAACCATTTTATTAATTGCTGATTCGATCGTAAGCCCATCCATTACCGGTTTAACCTATATGGGTTCTTGCTCAAGAATGCTTTTTGCAATGGCTGAAAAAGGACAAATGCCACGTTGGATTGCTAAGCTATGTCCTGTGCATCATTTATCTAAACGTTCGTTATTTTTAAACTTCATTATTGGCATTGTTATTTTGTTAAATTCCGCAAGCTGGGCATCATTAATGGTAATCACCACTGGCTTTAACATATTAGGTTATATGGGTGCACCACTTTCGCTAGCTGTGTTAGGTAGTCGCAAACTATCAACCAAACTGATGACTTTGTTTGTCTTTATTGTACTGGCGTTGCTATTAGCCACCTTACCAGAAAAAGACTTTTTACTGAGTAATCTTGCAGTCACTGTAATGATGGCAATTTATGCTGTACTGCAAATAAAACAAGGAGGCTTTAACTGGTTTGCATTAAGTTTTGTCGTATTCTTATGGATTTTGATGTTAGTGGCAAGCTCAGCAATTGCCACTATTATTTTGGCAATTGTGTTCTTTTTAATTGTCACTAGTCAACGTTTTGTGACCAAATTAGGGCATTCACTGAATAAATAAAGATTTATAAAAAGCTACTTTGGATAAAGTGACGCCAATACTTCTTGATTTTTATCACCTTTTATCTTGTATGATTTGATATGTTGATACAGAGAATCATATTCCGCAAACTCACCCTTAGCGTATAGCGCTTTGTTCACAGCAGTAAGCATTAGCTTAAGCGCTTTGTCATCAACAACAGAAGCAACATCCATTGCACTGTAGAAGCTTTGATTAAATAAGACATTACCCCAAGAGACAATTGCATTATTAACTGCCACTAGATCCTTATGATCACATGCGTGTTTTATCTCTTTAAGCGCCTGATTAATATCGGACTTCTCAAGTGATACTTCTTTATGTGTAGTTTGCGATACTTTCTTAGATTTAAACTTGCTAATAACAGTAAGCAATAGGGTTAATGTAACTAACCATAAGATTGCAAAGATAATCGTTAACACCATCCATAATTTGCTATGCACTACCTTAATGACTGTCTTTGTTGGTTGTGCTGCAGAGGCTGTATTTATCGCACTGGTTTGCACAGGTGTTGCCACTTTGCCTGGCAACACTTTAAAGGTTTGGGCGGGCAAAATAGCTGTTTGCATAGTCTGTGATTTCACATCAAACCAATGCACTGTAATCTTTGGAAACTCAATAATACCTTTCTGTGTTGGGATATAGGCAACCTTAAAGACTTTACTTGCTGCCGGTAGGTTATTCTCCACATAATCTTTGCTTTGCGCTTTATCTGGATATGCATTCACACTATCAGCATGTGGGAAGGTTAAATTAGGCAAACTAGCTGCTTGTACACCTGTTGCCGTTAATACAATCGTGCGCGTTACCGGCTCACCAACAGTTAGCTCATTGGAATCACTTGACCAGCTATCCTTTAACGTAACTGAATTGGCAGGTAACCAATCATTAATGTCAATATTTTGTGGAATTGGTTTCACATGCAACGTTAATGGATTTGACTTTACCAATATTGGCTTAGCACTTTGCATGGCAAAAAATGAGTTGGGATTGTTTTGTAAAACCGCTGCCTGAATGATGCTTTGTGGAATAGTAATCTCACCTGCCTGATTGGCTGTAATTAAAAACTGCTGCTCAACCACATTATAAGTTTTACCATTTTGTTGTGCTTGATATTGGCTATTTTTGCCAAAAGGCTCAATCGTTGCATTGGCTAATTGCAGTGGCTGCATACTTAAATTAGATAATGGCTCTGCATAATATAGTTTCAAGGTGTAGAGTACAGGTGTGTTAACATACGCACTATCACTTGAAAGAGATGCATCTAAAAAGACATTTGCCGTTTGTTTACCATGAGCTCCTTGCGCTGCCTTTGTTACCGTAATTGTCAATGGCTTAGTTTGCTCACTCCCAACAGTTAACGCTGGAATGGTGATATTTCCAGTTTTTTTAGGCAATAAAGTCACAATATATGAAATGTCTGAAGTGCTTTTGCCATTGATAACGCTGGTCTGACTACTGGTACTGGTACCATAAACATCAAAATCTTTCTTCAATGGTGCCAAATCAGGATGCTCATTCATATCATCAAGCTTAATCGTTAGCGTCAAACTCGCACCATCTGCTACCTGTGTGCGATCAACTGATGCAGAAACAGCAGCATGCAATGGTTGCACCATAAACATAAATAACGCAGGTATAAGTATAAGAATACTCATTGTTCTTTTGATCTTTTCCATCTTGTATGCCTTATTTACTCTGCTGATAAATCTAATCATTATTCCCTCCATTTTGCGATGTTTGACGTCGCTCATAGTCTCTTAAGAATTTCTGCTTCAATAATCCACCTGGATCATCTGGAATCTGTGACAAAATCGCATCAACTTTCTTCTGACGCAGTGCATCTTCACGTGCTTGAGCACTTGAAATCGCTACCTTTTGTGACGGATCATGATCACCTTCTTTGTCTTTTTTATCTTTTTCATTCTCTCTTGCTAATGCCTGAGAACGTTCATCTTTTTGATTCTTAGGATTATCTTTGTTTTTCTCATTTTGAGCACTTTGAGTGTTTTCAGTCGATGATTGATTATCTTGTTGCTCTTTTTGACCTTTTTGACCTTTTTGTTTTCTTTGCTCTTGCTGCTGATCTATATTCTGTTGATCATTACTAACGTCACTTTGACTCTGCTCATTCTGCTTATTTTTCTTATTTTGCTCATTTCTTTGACTATCTTTATCACTCTGTTGTTGATTAGCATGTGACTGATCTTGCTGAGTTGACTTATTCTGTTGATTTTGTTGATCCTGATTATTTTTATTACTTTGTTTATTTTGTTTATTTTGCTTACTTTGGTCATCTTGCTGATTTTTCTGATCACTATTTTGTTGACCATGTTGATTCTGCTGATTTTGATCTTTTTGATCTTGCTTATTATTTTGATTATGTTGACTGTTTTGCGTATTCTGTTGTTTGTTCTGCTGATCTTTATTCTCTTTATTTTGAGCGTTATTCTGATCCTGCTTTTGCTGATTCTTTTGTTGCTTTAATAAATTCTCAATATACTCAAGATTGGCTTTAGCATCAGCAAAGTCGCTTTTTTTGGCTAACGCTGCTTTATAGGCGGCGATTGCTTTTTGATATTCATGCAATTGCGCTAAAGCATTACCTTGATTATACAATCCAACGGCTGAATCATCTTTTTCAAAAGCACTTAATGCCGCTTTATAATCTTTAGCACGATATAATGCAGCACCCTGCCAACGACTATCACGAAACATCGCTGCTGCTTCTTTGTTTTTGTGCTCATTAAATAAGTTTTCAGCCTGTTGATTTTTATTTAACCACAGATCCTGCCAAGTGTTTGCCAACAACAGTGTCGGCAATAATAACACTGCAAACCCACTGATACGCTTTATCGACATACTTTCTCCAACCAACCTCTTCGTGCAATCAATGCCACCAGAATAATCAACAACCAAATAAACCAATGTCCTTCATCTTTCCATAATGCATTAGCTTTTTGTGTTTCTGTTTTCTGCGTCTTACCATTACCATCATGACTTAACATTTTTGTGACATCCTGATCATTATCAGTAATTAAGCTAAATTGCCCATCACCTGAGTTTGCAAGTTTTTGTAATTCAGCAGCATTCATATTAGCAAATACAATTTGTCCCTTTTTATCAGTAACAAAACCGCCATCACTATTTTTGATTGGTCCACCTTGTGCTGTACCAATTGCTAATACAGAGGTTTTAATACCTTCTTTTGCTAAACTTTTGGCTTCTGCCAATGCTGCAGGTGACGGTGTGCTATCAGTCACTAAAACAATCTGACCGTGAGCAAATCCCGCCTGTTTGATGAGTTTTGCTGATTCTACTAATGCTTTTTGAATATTATCACCAGCAACAGGGACAACGCTTGAATCCAATGAAGGCACCATATTAGCAATCGTATTGCTATCAGCCGTCAATGGTGACACCACAAAGGGCTCACTCGAGAATACGATCATTCCTGTTTGCCCCTCTTTAATCGATTTAAGTAAATCCAATACCTTAAAGCGTGCTCGCTCTAACCGTGTAGGCGGGACATCATTGGCATTCATAGTTTGCGAGACATCTAATGCAATCACACGTGCTGCCACTTTTTGATAAACCGGTTGTGGGTATTGTGACCATGTTGGTCCTGCCAATGCGACAATGCCAATACACCACAATAAGAAAATCATCACTGGTAACGTTCGACGCTTACGTGCCTGCTGCCCAACTAATAGATGCTTTAATAAGTGTGGATCGCAATGCGCACTCCAGTTATTGTCACTGCTCTTGACTCTTAAGATCATAATGAGTAAAACAATCACTGGAATGATCAACAAAAACCACCACGGACGTAAAAAGTGAAATGAATTAAATAAGTGGAAATCGATGGAACTCATATAACACTCCTTTGACTTCTTTT
The DNA here is from genome assembly GCF_057495195.1 of Cysteiniphilum sp. Taxonomy (NCBI): domain Bacteria; kingdom Pseudomonadati; phylum Pseudomonadota; class Gammaproteobacteria; order Thiotrichales; family Fastidiosibacteraceae; genus Cysteiniphilum; species Cysteiniphilum sp. Next base: position 11,780 of record NZ_JBXTEF010000135.1, read on the forward strand.
AATCCATAACAATGCCAGAATAAAACTTAAGATCATCGCAGCCCCCAAAGTCCATGGATAAAACGGTGTTATCGGACGAATGGTGATTTTATCGGATTTCACGGGCTCCAACTGATTGATTTTATTATAAATCGCTTGTAACTCTTTACCATCTTCAGCACGGAAGAACTCACCACCGGTCATCTGTGCAATTTTTTTCAAGCCATCAATATCCAAATCACTTGATGGATTAACAACTTGCGGCCCAAACATCGTCTGCATCGTCATCTGCTTTGCGCCCAAACCAATGGTGTAAATCTTGATATGTTCATCTTTGGCAAGCTTGGCTGCCGTATCAGGATCAATAACACCGGCGTTATTGCCACCATCGGTTAAGAGAATCAGCGCGCGTGATTGTTTGGGATAATGCATCAACTGCTTAATCGCAAGACCAATCGCATCTCCTATCGCCGTTTGAATACCTGCAATACCAACTGTCGCATCATTAAGCATTTGTCCAACAGTTTTGCGATCAAAGGTTAATGGCGTTTGCAAATAAGGTTTAGAACCAAATAAAATAAGTCCCAAACGATCGCCTTCTCGCTTTTGAATAAATTCATTAGCAACCGTTTTCACCAAATCAATCCTTGACTCAGCCTTGCCGTTAACCATCATATCTGGTGTACGCATACTGCCTGAGAGATCAACTGCCAACATCAAATCCCTACCTGTTTGTGGCAAAGTTAATGGCGCACCTAACCATTGCACACCAGCGCCTGAGATGACCAATAAAAACCAGATGATTAATAGTAAATGTTTAAACCATGACAAATGAAGTGTTCGTTTAGCCTCACCTTCAGTCATTGTTTGTTGCAATGAGGTATAAAACGGAATTCTAAGCCCTTGTTTCGCATCACTATTGTTTAATGCGAATCAAGGGTTGAATAATAATCAAAAATAAAGTTTACGAGTTGCCAATCCATAATTTATTG
>NZ_JBXTEF010000136.1:0-7330 GCF_057495195.1 Cysteiniphilum sp.
TTTGGAAGGCTATGTGCAGCATTTGAGTTGCTGGCACAAAAATACTGTGCATAATTTAAACCTTGATTCACATTTAAGGCATTTATTTAAACTAAATGTTTGATATGCCCTTCAAGGCTATCAAGGTAACTTTCAATTGTGGATTCATCACGATCAAGTAAAGTAATCAGCTCTTTGACAAAGCCTTCAATAAGTAAACTCGTTGCCTGATCTTTGTTAATGCCGCGTGATTGCAAATAGAATAACGCCTGCTGATCAAGCTGACCAATCGTTGCCCCATGACTACAAACGACATCATCAGAATAAATCTCAAGCTCAGGCTTGGTGTTAATCTCCGCAGTATTCGTTAGCTGAATATTACGATTATTTTGTAGCGCTTTGATGCTATTTAATCCTTCAGCAACATATGCTTTCGCATTAAAGGTTGCCGATGCCTTACCACCAACGACACCACGAAATGCAACATCACTTTGCGTATTGGATGCATTATGTTTGACATTAATATAATAATCAACTTTTGCATTATGTGTTAAAGCGTAAATACCTTTTGCATTAAAAACAGCACCTTCATTTTGCAAATCCACATCAAACTCAATACGTTTGAGTGAGGCATAAGCCGCCATTTGAAATGTTTCATAATAGGCATTTTTGGCTATTGAAAGTTTTAGTTTATGCGTCACCAATAATGCTTCAAAGCTTGTGTTTGCCAAGGCGTCATAGCAGCACTTTGCACCCTCTTTAAGATCGACATTGCTACAGATATTGGCTGCTGAGTAGGTGTCGCTTAATGCGATAAAGTTCTCACAAATCATACACTCCGCATATTCATCAATCACCAAGGTATGCTGATAATTAACCAACATCTTCTGACTATTATCAGTATGCAAATACGTCATGATAATAGGCTTTGTCAAACGCGTATTTTTCTTAACCTGAATCGTGACCCCGCCTAAATACGAGGCAATGTTTAGATTAGACAGCGCATCACTACTCTCACGCTGAGGTTGTCGTGACAAACTATCATTAATGATCACACCATCAATGTCATCAACATGCGCAAGTTGTCCATCAACAAAAATGATATTATACATATCCGTATTTAGGTTAATCATTGACAATGTTTCGTCAATATTTGTATTAACTCCAAGCTTAACTTGGGCAATATCGTACTTTCGATACAAAGCAGTTAAATCAGTGTAACGCCACTGCTCATTTTTTTTATTTGGAAAACCTTGATCAACAAATGCTTGCCATGCATTTTCACGTTGTTTAATCGCCTCATCTGTCAGATTAAGCTTAGCAATCGGCTGTTCTAATTGCAGCATAGTGTGCTCCTTAGTCATTAATCCAAGCATAACCTTTATCTTCAAGCTCAAGAGCTAACTCTCGACCACCTGATTTAACAATTTTGCCATCTGCCAAAACATGGACAAAATCAGGCGCGATATAGTTTAATAAACGCTGATAATGTGTAATCACAATAAAGCCACGCTCACCATTACGCATATGATTCGCGCCCTTTGATACCACTTGCAACGCATCGATATCAAGACCTGAATCCGTCTCATCTAAAATACATACTTTAGGCTCAAGCATCATCATTTGCAGCATCTCATTACGCTTTTTCTCGCCACCGGAGAAGCCCTCATTAACACCGCGCTTCATATATTTTTGATCCATTTCAAGGATATCCATATTCGCACGCAGTTTCTTCATAAAGCTCATTGCATCAAGCTCGCTTTGCCCCTTGGCTTTACGTGTACTATTGACGGCTGTTTTTAGAAACTGTGTGTTACTAACACCTGGGATCTCAACCGGATATTGAAAACTGAGAAACATCCCAGCATGTGCGCGCTCTGACGCATCCAAATCAAAGATATTCTGACCATTTAATATCACTTCGCCTTCAGTCACTTCATAACCTGGTTTACCTGAAAGCACATTACCCAATGTACTTTTACCGGCACCATTTGGTCCCATAATCGCATGTACTTCACCTGGTTTAATCTCAAGATTAATCCCTTTTAGTAGTACTTTATCTTCAACCTTGGCATGTAAATTTTTAATCTCTAACAACATATCGTTACTTCGCTTTTTCTTTTTCTTTTTTACATTTACTTTTATCTTTACGCTAGCCTATTGCACCTTCTAAACTAACTTCCATCAATTTTTGTGCTTCAACCGCAAACTCAAGGGGTAGCTTTTTAAAGACATCTTTACAAAAACCATTCACTATCATCGCTACTGCATCTTCTTCTGACATGCCTCGTTGTCGGCAATAAAAAAGCTGCTCATCCGAAATCTTTGATGTCGTTGCTTCATGTTCAATTTGCGCTGATTTTGATTTGTTTTCAATATACGGGTAAGTGTGCGCGCCACATTCATGCCCAATAAGCAAAGAATCACATTGTGAGAAATTGCGTGCATTATCCGCCGTTGGCAACATGCGTACTAGCCCACGATAGGCGTTTTGCGCGCGTCCTGCGGAAATCCCTTTTGAGATGATCGTGCTTTTGGTATTTTTGCCCATATGAATCATTTTGGTACCGGTGTCTGCTTGTTGCGCATGACGCGTTAATGCCACAGAATAAAACTCACCCACACTATTATCACCACGCAGGATAACCGATGGATATTTCCACGTAATTGAAGATCCCGTTTCCACTTGCGTCCATGAGATTTTTGCATTAGCGCCCATACACACACCACGCTTGGTCACAAAGTTATAAATACCCCCTTTGCCGTCCTTATCTCCGGGATACCAATTCTGTACAGTCGAGTATTTAATTTCAGCATCTTTTAATGCAACTAGTTCAACCACCGCTGCATGCAGCTGATTTTCATCACGCATAGGCGCAGTACAGCCTTCTAGATAACTGACATAACTGCCCTCATCAGCAACAATTAAGGTACGTTCAAATTGCCCCGTATTTGAGGCATTAATCCGAAAATAAGTTGATAACTCCATCGGGCAACGTACACCTTTGGGAATATATACAAATGAGCCATCGCTAAATACAGCAGAGTTTAATGCTGCAAAATAGTTATCCGTTTGCGGCACCACTGAACCAATATACTTCTCAATAAGCTCAGGATATTTTTGTAACGCCTCTGAAATTGGGCAAAATATCACACCTGCTTCAGCCAACTTTTCTTTAAAAGTGGTGACCACAGAGACAGAATCAAACACCGCATCTACAGCAACACCTGCGAGCATTTCTTGCTCATGCAAAGGAATGCCTAGTTTGTTATACGTCTCAATTAACTCTGGATCAACCTCGTCCAAGCTTTTTGGCTTATCAGCTGCCGATTTGGGTGCCGCATAGTAACTAATCGCTTGATAATCAATTGACTCATAATCAACATGCGCCCAAGTTGGCTCTTTCATTTCTAGCCATTTGTGATAAGCCTGCAAGCGCCATTTAAGCATAAACTCAGGCTCATTCTTGCGCTTGGAAATCTGCCGAATAATATCCTCATCCAAGCCATTACGAAAACGTTCTTGTTCAATCTCAGTCACAAAGCCGTGCTTATATTCCTGATCAAGCATTTTATTTATTTTTTCATCCGTCATGTCGCATGATCTCTTTACTATTTTCTTTCTTAGTTTGATTCATATTATTTAATTCACTTACTTCATAAGATGATGAATTCATTAACTCTAGTAATTTAAAACTACTTAGTGTTTCGCGGACTTTTTTATTAATCACATGCCAATAGCCACCCATATGACAATCATTGACAGAGCACGATACAAACCCTGCACTGCAACACTCAGTAAACGCAAGCGGTCCATCAATTGCCTCGACAATATCAAGTACTGAAATTTCACTCACTTCAGAAGCCAACGCATAGCCACCTTCAGCGCCGCGTTTGGCAAGTAATATCCCCTTTATGCTCAAGAGCTTGAGTACTTTACGCACGGTCGGCAAATTAAGTCCCGTAAGACTAATAAGATCAGTGGCACTGTATAACCCTTGCGGATTCTGCGCAAATTTGAGCACGATCATCACCGCATAATCAGCAAGTTTACTGACTTTTAACATCAAAATAGTACTGGCTTGGTATCATATGCGCAAAGGGTAATGGGTTTTGATGTTTGTGTCAACGGATTAAAAGTTGGTTTTCCTTTAATTACAACGATAATCATCGATACAAAAAAATTTTGCATTTTGTTTTTTTCAAGGTAATCTATCTTTCTAGTCACTGATCTTTCGAGCAAGAAAAACTTAAATGCAGCACAATAAATATCTAAACACACAGTTATCTAGCGTAAGTGGCTGTGCTGCTACTTTCATGCCTATTTTCTGTTGTTGTCGATGTATTAAGCCTAATTAGGATTTACTGCACCTCTATTAATCCGTTGTTACTTATGTCCAGTTTATCTTTAATTAGGCATCTTAATTTTTTTAATCTTTGATATTTTAAGCGTAGAAACATAAACAATGAATAGGATAACCTTATGTTTAAATCAGTACTTTTATTTATTTTAGCGGCACTGTTTCTTTTTTTTGAAATGGCACTTCAAGTCTCACCTGGCATTATGACTGAAAACCTTATGAGTAGTCTGCATATTGATATATTCTGGCTTGGCGTCACCTCTGGTGCTTATTTTATCACCTATACTTTAATGCAGATTCCAGCAGGCCTTATTTATGATCGATTCTCTGCACGCAATGTGATTATGTTACCCCTTTTGATTTGCGTCATTGGTGGATTTCTGTTTGGACTTGCACCAAACTTTTATCTTGCGGCTTGCGCACGTATTTTCATGGGCTTTGGCTCCGCTTTCGCTTTTATTGGCGTGCTTGTCGTTGCCAGTCATGTCTTTAGCAAGCGCTATTTCACTTTGATAGCAGGCATTACTCAGATGCTTGCAGCACTAGGTGCCATGTGTGGCGCATTACCACTTATCCCGCTGATTGATCACTTTGGCTGGCGCGCAACAATGATGATTATTAGCAGCTTTGGCTTGATTCTCTTGATTATCATGTTTTTCTACCTAAAGCTTCCTAATAAACACCTAACAGCGAAGCCTGTGACAAGTTCATGTATTGCTTTTAAGTCCGTTGCTCGCCAATCACAAACGTGGATGATTGCAATCTATGCTTGTTTACTGTGGATGCCAATGGCAGTTGTTGCCTCACTTTATGGCATTCCTTTTGTTGAGCAATACTTTAACGTTCCTTTTTCAGTTGCGGCAACCATTGTCACTTTTATGTGGATTGGCATTGCTGTTGGCAGCCCTTTGTTTGGTTTTCTTGCCGATAAAACAGAATATATCAAACGCGTACTTGTACTTTGCGCACTACTAGGTGTTATTTCTTTTGGGTTTATTACCCTAGCACCAATTAATAGCGTCACAGTTCTTGTCATATTGTTTTTTGCCGCAGGTGCTGCATGTGCGGGACAGGCGTTAAGCTTTTCTTTGATTTCACGCAATAATAAACTTGAGCATCGCGCCACTGCCATTGGTTTTAATAATATGGCGGTTGTTATTTCAGGCTTTATTTTCCAGCCATTTGTTGGCTATGTCATCCGTGCAAGCCAATCACAGCCAATAACAAACTATCTATATGATGGTTCAAGCTATCATAATGGCATGATGGTTGTTTTGCTTTCCTATTTTATCGCTACTGTTGCAGTTATTTTATTCATCAAACAAAAAGCTTAATATTCAACAGGTGATATTTTGATACTCTCCATATCCAAAAGCCCACCAAGACTATCATTCGTACCGGTCTCTTATTAAAAAGTACTTTGATGTGCTTCTTTGTGGAAGAAATCAATATCAGATGTTGCCGAGCGTGCAAACTTGGTACGCTTACGCCATTTATAGCCAAGATATAAAAGAACAAACAAAATCACACCACTATATGTTGCAAAGAAAGCACCCCATGTCGCGCTACCCGATAGCATTTGCTCAACTTGCGCACCAAACATCATAATCACCAAGGCAATGATCGATATAATTGGTCCATATGGATAAAACTTTGATTTATAAACCAAGTCATCGAGGGATCTACCTTGCTTGATATACGCGCGACGAAAACGCAAATGACTAATAGAAATGCTCAACCAACCTATATATCCAGATAAACTGATTAAGTTAACTAACCAGTTGAAAATTGCGCCATTACCTATGAAAGACGCCAAGAAAAACGTAGCACCCAAGATTGATGTCACCAGTACGCCAATCACAGGCACACCACGACGGTTCGTTTTGGATAAGACCTTAGGCGCTTGCTTTGATTTAGATAAATACCATAACGTACGCGACGAAGTATAAATACATGAATTAGCTGCTGATAATACCGCAGTAACCAATACAATATTAACAAGCGTTGCGGCATAGGTGAATCCTGTGCTTTGAAACACCATGGTGAAAGGACTCATCGCCACATTAGATTCGGGGTTTGCTAACCAACTTGCAGTATATGGTACCAAAAAGCCAATAATGCCTAATGCACATACATAAAACAAGGTCAAGCGCCAAAATGTACTACGAATAGCTTTGGGTATTGCTTTTCTTGGGTCTTTTGCCTCACCTGCGGCAACACCAACGATCTCAGTTCCTTGGAATGAATAACCTGCAATCAAAAACACACCTAGTATCGTAAATATTCCACCATTAAATGGTGCATCTGCAACACGCCAATTACTAAAGCCAACAGCATAACCATTCTCACTAATGCCAAAAATAGCCAGTGCGCCAACCAAAATAAAAATGATAACAAATGATACCTTTATAAAGGATAACCAATATTCTGACTCACCATACATCGATACTGAGAATAGATTTACCGCAAGAATAATAACAAAGAAAATCGCACTCCACATCACCACTGGGGTATCTGGAAACCAAAACTGCATTAACAGTCCAGCACCTAATAAATCAGCAGAGATAGTCATTGCCCAGTTAAACCAATAATTCCAACCCATGGCAAAGCCAAGTGCTGGATCAACAAACTTTTCTGAATACTTATTAAAAGACCCTGTGCATGGCGCATATGTTGACATTTCACCTAGGCTAGTCATTAGCATATACACCACAATCGCAACTAATGCATAACCTATTAACGCGCCACCTGGACCTGCCTGTGAAATGGCTGAACCACTTGCAAGAAATAACCCTGTACCAATAGTGCCACCTAACGCAATCATTGTTAAATGACGCGTTTTTAAGTCACGTTTTAATTTAGTTGATTTCATACCTTCCCCTTCTTAATGTAACACACTCAAATTTAAGTGTACTTGAATGTGAATCAAGGTTTAAATTATGCACAGTATTTTTGTGCCAGCAACTCAAATGCTGCACATAGCCTTCCAA
>NZ_JBXTEF010000137.1:0-4935 GCF_057495195.1 Cysteiniphilum sp.
TTCACAGCTCAACATCTTTTTTCCTGAACGGTTAAAACTTGAGCTTTAGGGTGACACAGTTGAGTGAACAGTCTCTCTTAATTTGCCGATCTACCAAATTGGCGTTTCCTTTGATCGCAATACACGCTCAGTTAATGGGTTTGTGGTGCAGGAATATTAAATTGAACACACTTACCGAACATAGCTAGCACCTGTTAGTATTGCAGCACAGTGTGGACATGGTGGTTTAATCATACCCACACGACCTGCCTGAGTAATATCGTAGGTTGCAACTAACATATCACTAAACTGTGCAGATGGTCTGCGTATGAAAAGCTCATTAACCGCACTCACTTCAGCATGAGAACCTGAACCAAGTGAAAACCCATAGTTATTGTTTAATTCAACTAGGCTGTATACTTGCCCTCCATCTTCTATCAAACCAAGTCGCCCTAATATTTGTGAGGAAGTTTTATTATTTGGCGCACCAAACGGGTCATTATAATACCATTGACTTACGTGACCTGTTTTTTTATCAACTGCTCTTGCCAATACAGGTCCCAATGCCTTTCTTGAACCGTGCTCATATGATCTGGTTTTAGTATTAAATGTCTTCCCCATGCCAAATTTCTTAATGGCCTGATTTAAATCCTCTTTTGTAGCCATTACATTCTGATAGTTTTGTAATAACGTATCATCTAAAGAATTTGAACGTGGTCGACCATATGGGTTATGAGCCAAAAAACTATTTTCCCCAACATAATAAACATGATCTAAATGCACTTCAAAATTATACACAACAATTGGCTTATCACCTTGATAGTAGGATCTGCCACAACTTGATATTTGCTGTTCACCACATATTAATTGCAAAATTTTTCCTGATTGACTAATTAAACTATCATTTATAGTAATATCATCTATCGCAACATACGCCTGCTGATTAACCACATAAAAAGGATGGTTTGGTGTCGCATTAATCTGTTCAGTATTGCCTTTGTCATCTATAAAAGTATAGGTTCTCACATCTTTAGCATAACGCTTAAATGTCCCTATTACTGTTTTTGTTTTTTCTTTACGCCAATCAGTATCTTTTGTGTCTACTTTGGTGTCCGTTATATCAGTAACTGTTACTTCCACCTGAACAATGCCAAACTCGGGCAATGAAAAAACGGATCTTTTGCCCACTTGATCAATACCATTTTCTTTGAGCCATTGAATGGGGCGTAATAGCTTTATTTCTGCTGGATAGGACTGTCCATCAATCAAATCTGTATAGTTAAGTGTCACTTGCTGCCATGTTTTAGGTGTGATTGATATCAAATCATAATTTGTGACTTCAGCAGATGCTGCCAAACTTAAGCGCGAGATCAACAGTCCAAACAGCAGCAAACTGCAAAATAATTTAGGGTAGTAATACATGATAATTTCCTATTTACACTAAGCGATTGAGTCTATCAATCTGATAAATTAAATTAATTTAAGTTGCGCACACATGCGGCATAACCACTTGGATTATAAGCGCTATAACTTGAAGTTTCTCTATTACCGACAAAATCATAAAAGTATACTTTAGACCCCATAATCGTTGAAGAAACGTAATATTGACTTGCCGGCCATTGTAATGGATGAGTACTAATAGGGTAGCTCGCTTTGGCAAAATCTGATAACTCGTATTTACTTGGTAAACGCCAATCGCTATAACCCATATACCAGAGATTGTCACAAAAATATTTTGCTCTTTGATATTGAAAAACAGCAACATTCATTTTAGTCCCGTACTTATCGCTAAATGTACTATCAGGATAAAAGCCAGCTTTCATGGCCTCATCTGCGCTAAAGGGCGCAAGCCATGTTAACCCCTTATTATCAACCGATTGTATATAACGATTGTATGTCATTTCACTTTTTGTACTTTTTAACACTCTGTTACCTTTTGACACTTCAGAATTTTCTGAGGCAATAACATTCGTGCATAACAAAGCTGAAGATATAAAAATTAAACCTCTCAAACTAGACTCCTTCAATAACTCATTTTTTATACTTACCCAAAATGAACCTCAGTACCTAATGCAAATAAATCAATGTGATACTGGGTGTTAATTAACAGTCCAAGTCCTAGATGCAATGTTCCTGTTTTGCTAGCACTACTATCAACCATCTCATTGTACAGGTGGTTACCCGATAGTAAGCGCAATTGATCGTTATATGAAATGCCAACCTCATTAACCACACGATAGCGTGACTCCATCAACAGTAACTGCTTTAGAAATTGCACAGCTGGATGATTGCCATTAGCAAAGTCACTAATATCAATGATTTCACCTTGTTCGATATGTATTTTAATTGGACTTTTGTTCGTAATTGTTGCCAATGTATCATATACATGACGTTGACTCATGCGAGTAAATGGAAAATACCCAGCATTGACAACATTAGGACCAGTAATAACCACTTCACCACCAAGATCTAATCTTCCTTGCTCTAACTGATTTACGCCTAGATCAAATGGCAAAGGAGTTACTTCAATCTCTCCGCACGGATAAATTTGTTTTTTGCCTAGCTCGCAGAAACCACCTACTTCAAGCCAACGCTCTTTATGGCTTGATTTAGCGCATTTATAAACTAGCTCAGTCTGATATTGATCATTAGTGAAATATACTTCTCGCACACGTTCTAAGTGATTAAAGAAATGATTAACTTTAGCATCAAATACTTCTGGTTCAGTCACATATAATGATTCAACATAAGTCGCAATTTCTTGATATGATGGCGCTGTTGCGAACAAAGGAAAGTCAATTAATCTCGATGTTTGATGAAGATTCTTATCAAAGGCTATCATACTATTAAATTTAGGGGTTTGATTATTATTTAACATCACGACAAAGTCGGTATTCGCAGCTGAAAAAACCTCATCAACTCGACTAGCATCGTAAACACTTATTTTATTGCTTTGATAGCTAGTCGATTGAGCTAATTTAATTTTATCTGACAAATCCTCACTCACAACACAGTGAAACCGGCGTGAAGCTCGATCAACATTTTGAAATGACCTGATCTTATCTGGGATTATATTAATCATTATTATAAATTCCTTCTGTCTTGTAATTAATCCGTACTTTAATGAATTAATTGCGCTTAAGATAAATAACTAAAAAATAGAGAAAACGAAAGAGTTATGCCCATTTTCAATTTACTGAATCTGGGCTTGAGTGATTTTACATATAATACGGGATAGTAGAACCATTACGTTCACGTACGATTTCCATAATACACCTCCTTTTTTGATGATTGAACTAAAAAATCAGCTTAGCTTGGGGAGAAGCTGACGGCTTATTTAATAACTTAGGCAGGCTGATGTATAGATTAAATATGTAAACCATAATTAACGCTTATGCAAATTTTATTGTGAAAACACTCCTCCTCTAAAACTTCAACAAGAGTACCCTAAATGGCTTCGCCGCAACTAAACATAGCAATAACTTGCGGGTGTTTCTGATGGTATAAATTGAACAAAAAACAGCAGTTGTTTTTACCCACCAAAACCGCTAATCGCTAGAAAGATGATTCATGAGCTCGCCAAAGCGGCAATTGATGATTGTTATCTAGAGGCCTATATATTTCAGCTTTAATATATTGAAATTGATTAGGTTTAACAATCATTTGTAAATCAACAGGGCTAAAATTAGGGCTAAACATTTTAGTCTCCCATGAATGACTTTGATTCATAATATTAAAATTATATGTTTGAGTTCTTTTCCCGTAGACCTTCATCACAATAGGAATACCCTCATCGCCAGTTCTTCTTACAACAATATCTTCTGGCCCGTACTTTGTCATCTTAGTTGTCATTTTATTTGAAGCATTTTCTGCAAAGTCATTAGCTAATCTATAATCTTTCGCTATATAAAAACCCTCACCACCATCCGTCCCTGCTGAAGTACCAATTTTCTTAATGAGGGGGCCCGACTTTTCGATGCTCCTAGCATTTTTTAAATTAGTTCCATGATAGCCTAAAAACTCGTATTCAGGATTACAAATGTTATGCACAAGTACTTTATTTTTGCCAACATAGTAAGCATGATCTAATTGCACTTCAAAATTATATACAATAATTGGCTTATCACCTTGATAGTAGGATCTGCCACAACTTGATATTTGCTCGCCACTACATATCAATTGCAACACTCTTCCTGATTGACTTATCAACACATCATTTGCTGTAACTTCATCAATTGCAATATACGCTTGTTTATCAACCACATAAAAAGGGTGATTTGGCGTTGCATTAATCTCTTCAACATTTCCATTCTCACCCCTAAAGGTGTAGGTTCTCACATCTTGTGCATAACGCTTAAATGTGCCTATTACTGTTTTTGTTTTTTCTTTACGCCAATCAATATCTTTTGTATCTACTTTGGTATCTGCTATTTCATTAACTATTACTTCCACCTGATCAATACCGAACTCTGGCAGTGAAAAAACAGATCTTTTACCCACTTGGTCAATATCATTTTCTTTAAGCCATTGAGAAGGACGGAGTAACTTGATTTCAGCTGGATAGGATCTCCCGTCAATCATATCTGTATAATTAAGTGTTACCTGCTGCCATGATGTGGGATTAATATCAACAGCATCATAATTATGCGCTGATGAGATTAAAGGCAGCATCAAAAATAGGATCGATATAAAATACTTTCTCATTAAGCTGCTTCCTCTATCTCAGTCTCAGCTGATAACATCACAACATTATCGTCATATTCATTACCAGACTGATCTACTTGAGGAGATTCACTATAACCAGACCATTCAATAACTGGTGCGTTAATATCAATATCTGCATCAATAGCTGTCACCACCTGATCACCTAACTCAATATCTTGAATGTGAATCAAGGTTTAAATTATGCACAGTATTTTTGTGCCAGCAACTCAAATGCTGCACATAGCCTTCCAA